>JACRGW010000034.1 GCA_016212195.1 Nitrospirota bacterium | reverse complement strand
TTTCTAAATCAAACCGATAGTTCTGCTAAAACCAAAACAATACCATTGTCTGGAAAAGATAAAAATCATATGAGAGCGATAGAGTGTTTTGACAATCTTGAAATTCACGCCGCAATAAAAAAAGTAAGCAGGAAATTATTCGTTGATAAACATTACGCTCAGGCAATTCTTGAAGCATTCAAGAAAGTAAATAATATGGTTAAAATAAAATCAGGTAGAACTGATTTAGATGGAAAGAATTTAATGACCACTGTATTTAGTAGAAGTAATCCTGTACTTCGTTTGAATGAATTGAAAACAGTTACAGACCTTGACCAGCAGGAAGGTTATATGCATTTATTTGCAGGGGCGATACAAGGAATAAGAAATCCAAAGGCTCATGATGAAATAGTACAAAATAACCCTTTTACAACAGTAAAGTTTTTGTGTTTTGCCAATATGCTTGCACAAAAGGTTGATGAGACAACAGTAATGTAATAAAGTCACAATTTAGAAACTCAGTGACGCACATTCCATCTTTCCTTAAATCTCCCCTCTTGCCTTAACCCTTATCTCTCATAAAAACAGGTTCAAAAGTTCAAAGTTCAAAAGAGCCTTAGTGCGAAAGGAGAAAGTTCCTTGCTTTAGCGGCTAGCAGGAAGCATTTCTTTTTCAACCCGGGATTCCGGGGAGATACTGTAACATATGTTCTGTAAATTACAAATAGGGTATAATTCTCAATGGGTTAAACAAATCCCTAAAAGGGAAGAAAGGAGAGAATTATACCCATGGAGAGTATATCAAAGAAGTCGAGAAAAGTCATCGAAGAAAATTTAGAAGTACTGAGGGGAAGACATCCATTGATAGAGGAGGAGCTGTGCATGTTACTTGGCAGAGATTATTATGAGCGTAATAGGCAGGCCGGCAGTCGCAATGGTTCAAAGAGGAGGGCTGTTAATGTAGGAGTAGGAGATATAGAGATAGCAATGCCACAGGTAAGGGGTTCAGAGAGGCCCTTTCATTCGAAGATACTCCCTCCCTATATAAGACAGATGGACGAGATAAAAGAGGTAGTGCCTCTACTTTATATGAATGGGATATCTACGAGGAAAGTGAAGGGTTCTATAAAGAAGCTTCTTAAGGATAAAGGATTTAGTCATCAGAATGTATTGAGGCTTACAGAGAGGATAGTTGAGGAATTCAGGGGATGGAGAAGAAGGGATTTATCCGGGCTCAAGGTACTCTATCTAATCCTTGACGGGATATGGCTCGGAGTAAGGGCAGGTACGAGAGAGAAGGAGGCGGTATTGGTGGCGAGGGCATTTCTTGAAGATGGGAATGCTGAGCTTATAAGTGTGAGTCTTGGCAACCAGGAATCATATAGTGCCTGGAAGGGATTTCTTGAAGACATGATAAAGAGGGGATTGAATGATCCGTTACTCATAGTGATAGATGGCTGTCCAGGGCTGATAAGGGCGGTAGAAGAATTGTTTCCCGGTTCTGATATTCAGAGGTGTACCAAACACAGGACAGAGAATGTGCTCAACAAAGTTCTCAAAGAAGACAGGGCTGTTGTAAAGGAATCCATAAGGAAGATATTCTATGCTTCTACCTATGAACATGCTAAAGAGGCCATAGAGATCTTTAAGAGGGACTGGGGCAGGAAGTATCCTTCAGCATCGGAATGTTTAAAGGAATACATAGAAGCGTGTCTGACCTATTACAAGTATCCTTACAGGCATTGGAGGAGGATAAGGACGACCAATGCTGTAGAGAGGAGCTTCAGGGAGGTGAGAGGAAGGGTAAGAGGGATTGGCAGGTTCAAGGATGAGGAGAGGGCATTGACGATGGTCTACTGGCAGATAAAGGAACTCAGATGGCATGGGGTTGATATGACTGCTGAGGCAAGGGCGGTTCTTGCAAAGATAAAGACAGAGAAACTTGGAAGGATTGCTGCTTAATTAGAGGCCATGAAAACTGTTGAGAATAAAGCCCTTGAAAGAATTTACAGAAAAAACTTGACAGTATCCAGCTAACCAATAAGTCAATACCTGCAATTGAAGAATAAAACTAAAAT
>JACRGW010000030.1 GCA_016212195.1 Nitrospirota bacterium | reverse complement strand
CCTGTCCATCTCTTCGGACAACCTGCTGATATGGACATAATACTTTCTATGGCAAGGCATTATAACCTCAGGGTTATAGAGGACTCAGCCCAGGCCTTCGGTGCAGAATACAAAGGGAAGAAGGTCGGGACTTTCGGTGATACAGGTTGTTTCAGTTTTTATCCAAGCAAAAACCTCGGTTGCTATGGTGACGGAGGCATGCTGATTACCAGTAACAGCGATATCGCTGAGAGAGCGAAGTCGCTCAGAAATCACGGTTCTAAAGAACTCTATCACCATTCAGAGATTGGATTCAACAGTCGCCTCGATGAGATTCAGGCAGGCATATTGAGAGTAAAACTCAAGAGGATAGATGAATATAACAGAAAGAGGAGGGACAAGGCTCAGATTTACAGGGAAAGATTGAAGGGTCTACCCCTTATCCTTCCAGAAGAGACACCTGAAAGATATCATGTCTATAATCAATATACAATAAGAACAAAAAAGAGGGATCTCATCAGGAATACCCTTAAAGATAAATCTATCGCCTCAGTTATCTATTATCCCCTCCCCTTGCATCTGCAGGAGGTATACAGAGACTTAGGTTATAGAGAGGGCGACCTTCCAGAAAGCGAAAAGGTCTCTAAAGAAGTTCTATCACTACCTATTTTCCCTGAACTGACAGAAGGGCAGATAGATGAAATTTGTGAAGTGATTAGAAAGGCAGTTGGAAAGTGAATAGTCATTAGTGAACAGTATTTAAAACTATTCACTTTTCACTATTAACTTTATTGTTCACTTCTCGGTGAGTAATCCTTAAATTTTGTATACCGGCTTAGAAAGGCAAGATTAACAATCCCTGTAGGACCATTCCTCTGTTTACCGATATTTATCTCTACCTTTCCCTTGTTATCCTCTCTATCAGGATTGTAGAGTTCATCTCTGTATAAAAATAAAATAACATCTGCATCCTGTTCAATCGCACCTGATTCCCTTAGATCAGCCAGCTGAGGTTTTGGCGGGTTACGCTGCTCCACACTCCTGTTAAGCTGTGATAGTGCTATCACAGGTACAGAGAGCTCTTTAGCTAATGCCTTCAGACTCCTTGAAATCTCCGATATCTCCTGCTCCCTCCTCTCAAACCTCCCTCTGCCTCTCATTAGCTGTAGATAATCGACTATAATAAGGCTCAACCCGTGTTCTGCCTTGAGTCTTCTTGCCTTGGCTCTCATCTCAAGGGCGGTAAGAACCGGAGAATCATCTATAAAGATCGGTGCCTCGGTAAGCTTTCCTGCTGCAGTAGTAAGCTTTGGCCAGTCTGTCTCTCCAAGATAACCTGAACGGAGCTTATGCGAGTCCACCTCTGCTTCGGAGCAGAGCATCCTGAGGAGAAGTTGCTTACTGGACATCTCGAGAGAGTATATGGCCACTGTTTCTCCCTTCTCAATCCCCACATGCTGTGCTATATTTAAGCATAGTGCAGTCTTTCCCATAGAAGGTCTCCCGGCTACAACAATAAGATCTCCTTGTTGTAACCCTGAGGTCTTTTCATCAAGATCCATAAAGCCTGTGGGTAGACCTGTTATTAATTCCTTCTTTTCGTATAACCTCTCTATCATCTCGAAGGTATCCTTAACGATCTCCTTAATCGATATAAAAGAGGGTTTTATCCTTTTCTCCGAGATCTCGAATATCATCCGTTCAGCTTGATCTAACAGGTCATCTACATCCTGTCTGTTTTCATAGCCCTGAGACACGATCTCTGTGGCTGTATTGATCAGATTTCTGAGTGCCGCCTTTTCTCTTACTATCTTTGAGTGATATCTAACATTTGAAGCAGTCGGGACAATATTCACCAATGATGCCAGATAAGAAACACCACCTATACTTTCTATTTCATTGTTCTTCTTCAGTATCTCTGTTATTGTAACAAGATCTATTGCCTCGTTTTTTTCGCTTAGGTCACACATCCTTTTGAATATCTTCCTATGGGCCTCCTTATAAAAATCCTCAATATTGAGGACCTCCAATGCCTTGTTAATGGCATCATTTTCGAGAAGTATCGCCCCGAGGACAGACTGCTCTGCCTCAATATTCTGAGGTGGTACCCTTTCTAAAGAAATGTCGGTTGCCATGACTGCCTCCATACTAATTCAAAAGTTGAAAGTGAAAAGTTAGAAGTTAAATCTTTAACTCTTAACTCATAACTTTTATCCCTTAACAACCCAGACCTTGAGCTCTGTCATTACTTCAGGGTGAACTTTTACATTTACATTATATATGCCGAGTCTCTTAATCGGTTCTTCTAAAAGGATATTTCTCTTATCTATGGATATGCCATCTTTTGATAATGCCTCTGCGATATCCATTGTGGTAACCGCACCGAAAAGCTTATCTTCCTCACCTGCCTGCATCGCAATAGTAACCGAGATATCTGAAATCTTTTTCTTAATCTCCTCGGCATCTCTGATCTCACTTTTCTTTCTCTCGGCGATCAGTCTTTTCTCGTGTTCTATAGTCTTTATATTCCTTGGAGTTGCTTCTATTGCAAGTCCTCTCGGTAACAGATAATTCCTTCCATAACCGTTCGAGACCTCTATCATATCCCCTGCCGCCCCAAGTTTCTCGATATCCTTTCTCAAAATCACCTGCATATAAACCTCCATCTCTGAAAATATTAAAAGTTAAATATTAGAATCTATTCCTTCCCCGTATCTACTGAAAAATGGAAGACTATTTTTACTTTTTCTTCATACAACCTGACTTCATGGTCCCATTCAGCCTTTATTACAGTACCTTTGCCCTTTGACTCTATCTTTACATCCCTTTCTTCGATGGAAACATTTCTTTCTTTGGCTGCTTCCATAATCCTTTTCATGATCTTTTCTTTCGACTCGATATTTTCAGACAGGGATATTTCTTTTAATCTATCCTTAAAGTAAAAATAATTATACCATGGCCTCACGAAGTTTAAACCGCTGTAAATCAGAAGCCCAATTATTATAATACAGCCTAATGTCCTGGTAATAAACCCACCGTCTTCTTTTTCCATTTTTCCTTCACCCCGCTTCACAGGAAGCCACGGATGCCACCATGAACCGTATGGTACAGGGTGCCACGGTGGGATACCCCACGTGGTGTCCCATAAAGCCGTGGAGCGGGGTTCACCTTAATAAATCATTTTCCCGAACCTTCTCCACCTCACCCAGTTGTCATCGCTATTCCATGACCAGTATATAATAAAGGCCTTTCCTTTTACCTTTTTATTATTTACAAACCCCCAGAAACGACTATCGTGGCTTCCATCCCTGTTATCGCCCATAACAAAGATCTGACCTTCTGGTACCTTAATCGGTCCGAAGTTATCCCTCGGACTTATCTCTCTTGTCTGTATCTCAGTATCCTTATGGACAGTATATTGTTCTACATGAGAGACCCCATTAATATAAACCTTCTTATTTTTTATCTCAATAGTATCCCCTTCTACTCCTATAACCCTCTTTATAAAGTCCCTCTTATCATCCTGAGGAAACTTAAAGACAACAATGTCACCCCTTTCAGGCTTCCTGTAAGACATAATATTTATATCACCGAAAGGAAAGCTCATCCCGAAGTATGACTCCCTGAAAATATTCAGCCCGTAGGAAAATTTATTAACAAGTATATGGTCACCTATATCAAGTGTCGGAATCATAGAACCTGAAGGGATCTTGAACGCCTGGACCACAAAGGTCCTGACGAAGAGGGCTATGATGAGTGCAATAAGTACTGCCTCTATAGAATCCCTTATTGCAGATTTCTTCCTTTGGGGTTTTTCTTTTTCGATTCCGCTTTTAATCTGATTTTGCTGGATCTCTGAACTTTTCAATCTACGCCTCCACCTTCAATAGACTCAAGAATGCCTCCTGAGGGATATCAACCTTTCCTATCTGTTTCATCCTTTTTTTCCCTTCCTTCTGTTTCTCCCATAATTTTCTCTTCCTTGTTATATCTCCGCCGTAACATTTGGCAGTTACATTCTTCCTTAACGGACTCACAGTTTCCCTCGCAATAATCTTACTCCCTATAGCAGCCTGTATCGCCACCTCGAAGAGTTGTCTCGGTATTATCTCCTTAAGTCTCTGTGCAATCTGGCGACCCCTAATCTGAGACCTCTCTATATGGATAATGCAGGACAGGGCATCGACAATCTCACCATTGAGGAGGATATCAAGCCTAACGAGATCCGCTTTCCTGAACCCTACGAATTCATAATCCATAGATGCATAGCCCCGGCTCAGAGACTTAAGGCGATTATAAAAATCCATGACGATCTCGTTCAATGGTATTTCATAGGTAATTATCATCCTCTCTTTCCCGCTCGATACAAACCCTTTCTGTAACCCCCTTCTGTCCTGACATAGCTGGATTATGGGGCCAACAAATTCCGTAGGTGTAATAATAGTAACCAGAATAAAGGGCTCCTCGATGCTGAGAATCTTCTGCGTTTCTGGAAGTTTTGCAGGATTTTCGACCATGATGACTATTGTCTCCTCAGTCCTCACAACCCTGTAGGCGACATTAGGAGCGGTAGCAAGGAGTGAAAGATTAAATTCACGCTCCAACCTCTCCTGGATAATCTCCATATGTAGAAGTCCCAGGAATCCGCACCTGAACCCGAATCCTAAGGCAAGTGATGTCTCTGGCACGTATGTAAATGAAGAGTCATTCAGTCTTAATTTCTCGAGGGAGTCCCTCAGACCTTCATACTGGATCGGTTCTGTTGGATAGAGACCACAGAATACCATAGGTTTAACCTCCCTGTAACCGGGAAGCGGTGATGAAGAAGGCACGTCTGCATCAGTAATTGTATCCCCTATCTTTGTATCTGTCACTTTCCTTATACCTGCAATGATGTAGCCTACCTCACCTGCAGAAAGTCTCTGCTTTGTCACCATCTTAGGTGTGAATACACCTACAGACTTAACCTCAAATACCTTACCTGTTGCCATCAACTTTATCTTCTGTCCCTCTGTTACAATCCCATCAAAGACCCTTACAAGGACTACTACCCCTTTATAGTCATCAAACCATGAATCAAAGATGAGTGCCCTCAGTGGCCCTTCCTCTTTTCCCTTCGGTGGGGGTATCCTCTGAACTACTGCCTCAAGTATCTCCTTTATTCCTTTCCCCTCTTTTGCAGATGCTCTGAGTGTCTCGGAAACATTTAATCCTGCTATACCTCCTATCTGGCGTTTCACTTCCTCAGGGTCTGCACTGGGAAGGTCTATCTTATTTATGACAGGGATAATAGAAAGATTATTTTCGATTGCGAGATAGGCATTAGCCAAGGTCTGTGCCTCAACACCCTGGGAAGCATCAACAACAAGTATGGCACCTTCGCAACCTGCCAGACTCCTTGATACTTCATAGCCGAAGTCAACATGCCCCGGAGTATCTATAAGGTTCAGTGTATATAGAATGCCATCTTCAGCCCTGTAATCAAGCCTCACACTATGTGCCTTTATTGTTATACCCCTCTCTCTTTCAAGATCCATACTGTCAAGCACCTGTTCATCCATTTCCCTTTGACTCAGGGCACCTGTAATCTCAAGGAATCTGTCTGCCAATGTCGATTTCCCGTGATCTATATGGGCTATGATAGAGAAATTTCTGATATGTTTCATTGTTTAATAAAATTCCTGGTTTTACCCTATAATCTTTTTCGTTCTGCCTTTTGATTTTTTAAAAGCAACACCTGCTGCTCCTAAAATGCCTCCATCATCCAGGGTTGACTGAATTATCCTGACCCTTTCAGAAGGAATACTGAAGGCCCTTCTTTCAATCTCCCTTTTTGCTGGCTCGATAAAAAGATCCCATGCATCCTTGACACCTCCACCGATGATGATCGCCTCAGGATTAAAGAGATTTATCAGAGTTGCCATTCCTATACCGAGATATCTTCCCATCTCCCTTATTACATCCCTTGCAAGTGAGTCCCCTTCCTTAGCCGCCTGGTATACCATTTCCGATGTTATCTTATAAAAATTCCCTTCAGTAATCCCCTTCAGTCTTGTCTCTCCACCTGCCTCTATAGATTCAATTGTCCTTTCGATTATTCCCTTTGCCGATGCATAAACTTCAAGGCATCCATTATTCCCGCATCCACAACTCGGACCTTCAGGATTAACTGTCATATGCCCTATCTCCCCTGCCATACCATCGGCACCGTGAAATATCTCACCACCAAGGATAATCCCTCCTCCAACACCAGTCCCGAGGGTAATCAGGAAAAAGTCCTGAAAATCCTTTCCTGCTCCTCTCCATTTTTCTCCAAAGGCATATGCATTGGCATCATTCTCAAGGACAACAGGAATACCTGTCCGCTTCATTACTATATCCCTGAGGGGAACATCTATCCAGTTAGGTAGGTTCGGCGACAGGACTATGACACCTTTTTTAGCAGAGATGATCCCCGAAGCGCCAAGCCCTATTACCGATACCACTATGGAATTTCTCTTCGCCTCATCCTTAAGTTCCTTAATGCTATCGACGAGCCTGTCAATTACTACATCCTTTCCGTTCTGGACTGATGTAGACCCTTCTATCTTTTTAAGAACCCTTCCATCTTTATCTACAATACCTGCCCTTATATTCGTACCACCTAAATCAACTCCTATAGCGACCTTTTCCAAGTATAACCTCCTTGCCGAAATCAATGATCCTTTTCACATCTTCTATAGACGGCGCCTCAGCATATACCCTCAAAACCGGTTCTGTACCGGATGGTCTTAGAAGAACCCAGCTATCACCTTCAAGGATGAATTTAAGACCATCATGAATTTTTATATCCAGAATTCCCCTGCCAATAATATTATCTGGAGGATACTCTCTGAGTATTTTGACAAGTTTCCTGCCTTCATCTGGAGCGATATTAAAATCTACCCTGCTGTAATGAAGCCTTCCAAACTCTTCTTCCATCAAATCGAGAAGTTCCTGAAGGTTCTTACCCTCTGTAGCCATCATCTCCAGCAGTAAAAGTCCTGCTAATAACCCATCCCTCTCAGGGATATGGTTTTTTATTCCTATCCCGCCGCTCTCTTCTCCTCCTATCAAAATGTCACCTTTCAACATAAGTTCACATATATGCTTAAAACCAACAGGTGTTTCATAGATACCGAGACCGAGTTTAGCTGCGATCCTGTCTATAAGCAGAGTAGTAGATATTGTCTTTACAACATCCCCTTTCCATCCTCTATTTCTTATAAGATGAAGGAGAAGAAGACCAAATATCTTATGAGGCTCTATAAATTCTCCTGAAGGGCTAATCACTCCAAGTCGGTCTGCATCTCCGTCTGTAGCAAGTCCAACAGAGGCTTTATTTTTTAAAACCTCATTTTTTAAATCCTTCAGGTTCTCCTCAAGAGGTTCAGGCTGGAGCCCACCAAAAAGCGGGTCCATCCAGTTATGGATCGTTTTTACCTTACATGATTTCCCTGATAGGAGTTCCTCGAGAACCCCACCAGCAGTCCCGTACATCGGATCAAAGATGATAGAAATACCAGAGTCCTTAATCCTTTCCAGATCTATCAATGAACTTATATGTTTTTTATATGATGGGAGCAGATCCTTTTTACTCGGAATCCCTGTCAAAACCTTAGGTCTTTCCTTTCCAATCAATGTTTCTATTTCTGATGTAATCGCCGGAAATGCAGAGCCACCATAGCTCGCCTTATACTTAATCCCATTGAAATAGTAAGGATTATGACTGGCTGTAATCATAATACCGCCTGAGGCATTGTAACTTTTAACGCTATATGAGAGTACAGGCGTTGATACCGGTCTGTCAGAGAGGATAACAGGGATACCATTACCCCTGATAACCTCTGCAGTAATCATGGCATACCTGTCAGAAAAGAATCTTGTATCATAACCTATGATCAAAGGTCCGTTACCTGTCTTTTTCACATAACTCGAGATGGCCTGGGTTACTACCCTCACATTATCAAATGTAAAATCCCGCGCAATGATTCCCCTCCAGCCATCTGTTCCGAAGCTTACTTTATACATAAAGCTCTTCCTAAATATTCCTCCAAAACATTGAAACATCTCCGTCTGTTTTTTTCGCTTTATTCAGAATATTCTCTGAACCTTTACCTTTCGTTATCCCTCACTTATTGTCATTCTGAGCAAAGCAAAGAATCTCATACAATCAAATGATAATTTCTTAGAGGATTTCTCGAATTGAGTTTTGGATTGAAAATCTTAACATAAAGGGATATTATTGTAAAGTCAATCTGCCATACGGAGGAATCAGTTGTTACTCACCAAACAACCTCAACCATTCATCAAACCTCTTTAACTTATCTTCTCCGTACCTTAAAATTATCTCACGAACCTTCGATAAAGGTTTTTCTTCGAGAAGGCTATTCTCTTCCTTAGAATAAAATTTATCTGCAAAACATACAATCTGCTCTTCGAGAGAGATGGGCAGCATTTCTCTCTTTGGCAATGGAAGCTTTCCATCTCCAATATCCTTAACTGTCAGTCCAACACCCACATGCCTTTCACAGACAAGGGCATGAAGAGGAAGTCCCTCTTTCTCCAATATCTCCCTTCCGAGATAGCCATGGCAGATATATTCCTTATCCCCATAACAGCCGAGTTCCGGTGAATCGGTAAGGAATATTCCTATATCATGGAGCAGGGATGCCTCTTCAATAAAACCCATATCTGGATTAAGATGCCTTATCCTTTCTGCTACTTCAACGGCCTTTCTCTCTACACTCCTTCCATGCCGAACAAGAAACTCGTGGGACTTGGAGCCTGGTCTGTAGTATTTCTCGATTATCTTTAGGGGGTCCATTTCATTACAATTTTTAGAGATCCCGAAACAAGTTCGGGATGATACCATTATTTTGTCATGCTGAACCCTGGCCTGACGCCAGGACAGGCTTGATTCAGCATCTATTTTATTCTGCAGGCCCCTCCTGATTCTTTCTTGAGCCATTCAGGTATTTCCTTGCCATTGCCTGCAATCTTCTCTGCAATCTTACCCCTGACCTCAGGGGAAATTCTCCCTCAGAGAAGTTTTTTGTATCCAAAGTGGAGATTAACTGCAGCAAGGACATATACAGCAAAAATCAAGATAAAAATAATAATTAGAGTCAATTAACACCTCCTTTTCTCAAGACCCACCGCTTATGTCAATATCCATAACCCTGATACGCGGTGATCCTATCCTTCCGTAGAAACGGATGTCATCGGAAATACCATTTACCTTCTTCATAAGGTCTATGATATTGCCTGAAATTACTGCCTCATGGACAGGATAGGCATATTCCCCGCCTTCTATCCATAACCCTGATACACCTATCGAAAAATCCCCAGAAATAGGATTTGCTGTATGGACACCCATCGCCTCTGTGATGTAGAAACCCCTTTTCATTTCCCTGATAAGAGACTCTTTAGAAATATCTCCCTTCTCAATATACATATTTGTAATACCAACACCAGGGATACCCCTGAATCCTCCCCTCACACAATTCCCGGTAGATCGGATACCATCCTTTTTAGCTGTATATGTGTTATGGAGAAACCCCTTTAATTCACCTTTATCTATCAAAACCTTCCTCTGCATCGGAATACCTTCGTCATCTGCAGGTGAAGTAGCTATACCTTCAGGAAGAAGTCCATCGTCAATGAGCGAAAGAAAAGGGGCAGCAATCTTCTGTCCTACTTTACCTGCAAAGAGGGATCTCCCCTTTTGAACTGCATCTGCAGACAGGGCAGGTGCAAGTACACTTAGGAAATCTGCTGTTACGCTACTATCGAGGACAACAGGTGCCCTAACAGAATTAATCCTTCTCGCCCCCAGCATCTCAACAGCCTTTCTGGCAGCCATTCTTCCGACACCTTCCATATCAAGTCTGTGCAAAAAAGGAGAGACAGCGAAATCCCATCCTATCTGTGAATCCCCTCTGTCTTCTGCTACAGCCATTACGCTTACAGATGAAGCAGTTCCTTTATAGGATACCTCTATACCTTTAGAATTTAAAATCAAAATATCATAGATAGAAAGGGAAAATGATGCCTTCCTCACCTTTTTTATTCTGCTGTCATAATCAATGGCAACCTTCTCGAGAATAGCAGCCTTTCTTATCCTCTCATCGCCGGAAAGCCTCTCAATATTTTCATCGAATACAGAAGGGCTCCTATAATCCTCAGCAGGTTTATCAGGCAGGGTTGAATATCTGTCGTCCTGGATATTTCTTGTATTTGCAAAAAGGTTCTTTATAAGACCCTCTATGGACTCTTCATTAATATCAGAGGTGAACCCAAAACCCATCCTTTTACCGAGTAAAAGTCTTACCCCTATTCCGTGACTCCTCGATGCATCAAGTGCCTCCACCTTCTGATCTTTCACTTCTACATTGAAAGACTCCGAGGATTTGAAATAAACCTCAACCCCATCGGACTTGAGTTCCATTAACCTATCGAGAATTTTTGATGCCTTATCCTTTATATTCATTCCAGATATGTCGCTGAGGCGGTCTCTGATTCCCAGACCGTAACCATTGAGACCTGCACATTTTTTCCGGAGATTTTTTTCTTGAGGTTGTCGTAAACCCACTTAGCAATATTCTCTGACGATGGGTTTATCTCTGTAAAGGGGAAGACCTCATTCAGATTTGAATGATCCAGAGGGAAAAGTATCTCCTCTGCGATCTTTTTAAGTTCATGGAAATCTATCGCAAGCCCTATCTCATTCAACCTCTCTGAAGTCACATAGATATTCACCCTCCAGTTGTGGCCATGGAGCCTTTCACATCTTCCGTCATAGCCCCTTAACTGATGTGCAGCGGAGAAACCTGTTTCGACCATTAATTCATACATAACAGCGAGTCCTTAGTCTAAAGTCTGGCCCGCCCCGCTTCTCCGTAGGATCCTGTGGAGCGGAGCGAGGCCGGGGAGTCTGAAGTCTCGTTATACTTTCCACATTATCGCCTCAAAATCGGGCGTAGGGACATTGAAAGAAATATATCCCTTATAAGGCCATTTCTCAAGTTCAGCTTCATCCCTCTTAACTATAACCACAAAGGCTACCTCATTTGATTCTTTTACATCAAGTAATGAAAAAGGCAATGCAAGCTCTATAATATCACTGGCAGCAATAGTAGATATATTCTCTATTAGAAACCTTTCTCCATTTATATGTCTGAATAATCCAGCCCTTGTGCTTTTCTCTGCTGGAGAACAGTTGATCTCTACACTTATGTTCTCTGGTTTTAGAAAACGGATAGAAAAGGTTATTTCTGAAACCTTCGGGTCTTTAAGGCGTCTCTGTGTATCAAACCTGATAAAGATATTTTTAAGATCAAACCCGTAATATATATGGGAGAGTATGCTTTCTGCCCTGTGCATAGTCCCTCCCATTTTACTAACATCGAGATAGGCAGCCGACAGCCATTCATAATAATTACTCACCTCCCCGTCGATTACAGGTGAGATGAATGAAGTAATCTCTACTGTAGGTTGAAACTTTCTGTCCTCCTTTATAACAGGGATGAGAAGGTCTGGAGGGATCTCTCTTCCTATAAAGTCGTAGACTTTCTTCAGATGGGACCTGAAGAGCTCATCGAATTCGGCTGCATTCTCTGTGGAATGTTCATCACCGTACCACCAGCACCAGTCGCTTCCTTCTGCTATATATATTTCCCTCCATGCCTTCGATAAAATTTCTTTATCCTTTACATCAGTCGCCTCCTCATACTCAATAAGGTCTCTCCTTGTCCTTCCAAGAAGGTCCCAGGCAGTATTGTCCTCCTCATGTCCTATCCATATCGCAAAATTGCGATTTATCCATGAACCAGAAAAGATGTTCTCTATCCTTTTCTCCGGAAAATGGTCCCTCAGGTATTCCGTCATTGTAACGACCTTTAAGAATGGGTCACTGCTTAGTCTCTCATAGAGATGGAGAAGAAAGGCTCTCCCGTCATTTCTGTAATGTTCCCAGGCATTCTCTCCATCAAGTATGATAGAGACGATATGATCCTCATTACTATTAGAAAGCCCTTCCCTTATTTTATGGAGCCTTCCTATGAAATCTTCGACCGCATTTTTCGTGTCCCATCTGGAATAGACGAAGCCTATCAGATCTGATAGTATATGGTCTCTAAAGACTATAGAAAGGTTTTCCGTCTGATAGGCCCTGTAGAGTATCTCCGGATTTTTAGTTATCCCTGAAAAATCCCTGTCGATGTTTATTCCGAGAGATGCCGATAGGATCCCTTCATCCGAGGCTATCCAATTGATTCCTTCTTTAGAGATAAGCGGAAGGATTTCCTTGCTGACAGAACCTTCAGATGGCCAGATGCCTTCAGGTTTCCTTCCGAAGGTCTTCTCATGATAATGGGTCGCCCTTCTTATCTGTTCCTCCGCATCCTCAGGATGGGAGAACCTGTCATGGGGAAGTCTTATCCATGGCATTGCGACCTTTGCAGAATCCGTATCACAGAGAAGAGGAAGGATGGGATGGAAGTAAGGACTTGTGGATATCTCTATCTGTCCTCTCTCTTCCATCTCTTTGTATTCAGGGATTATCAGTCCGAGTATTTCTATTTGCTTTTCGATAAGAATCCTCTTCTCCTCTTCTGTAAAGTCCTTTTCCTTCCTGATGAGCTCTATGAGAAAAGTATCATTCTCCCTGAATAACGGATCGAACCAGCAGAGGTTAAAGCACACCTGAAGGTCGAGAAAATCCTGAGAGGTAAAGTATTTCGATACCCTTTCGAGCTCTTTCTTGGAAATATAATATCCTCTCTTTGCAAGTAGCTCATAGTATCTCGGATATACCTTTATCATATTGTCCCAGTTTGCCAGGAAAAAGTTATGGAGTATAAAGACCTTCTCTGCAAGAGAAAGACTATCTGCAGGAATTAGGGTATGGTACATATATCTATCCTTAGCCTTATTCTTTGTGTAGTCCCCTATCTGTTCAAGGAGAGAAGGGACAAGGTTAAAGGTCTGGTGAATATCCGGGAAATCCCTGAGTATCGCAACCATATCGTAATAATCCTTTATGCCATGGAGCCTCACCCAGGGAAGGATATATTCACCTTTAAATGGATCCTTATAGTAGGGCTGGTGCATATGCCAGAGGAACATAATATATAAAGTTTTCCCCATAGCAATCCCCTTAATCCTTTCTACCGTTTCTTTTTCTTCTTCGGATTTGTCTTACCGTGTATACCTCTCCAGATCTTCCCGCGCCTTGTTTTTCTGTCACCTTTACCCATTCCTATTTTTCAAACTGGTATATGATCTCTCCCTCTTTTGAGAGACCGAGTCTTTCTCTCGCAAGCCTCTCTATATGATCGGGATCAGTCTTAAGGGCATCAATCTCTTTTCTCAGCTTCTCATTTTCCTTACTTAGATTGTCTAACTCCTGTTCAAGCCTTTGATAGGTCTTCTTCATTCTATGATGGCTTATGAGCCCCATATCTCCAAAGATAAAGGATAGAACGAAATATAAAATGAAAAGAAGGCTTAACATCATAAAGAAGCGTGTTCTTTTTTTCCTTTCTACCTCTCCCTGTTCTTTGGTCTTATTCTTCGACATGTCCTTACTATTTCATATCTTGTTAACTTATATTATAAAACACTCCTTTCCCTCTGTAAATGGCTGACCTGCCCAATTCCTCTTCAATCCTCAGAAGCTGGTTATATTTAGCGGTCCTGTCTGTTCTTGAGAGAGAGCCTGTCTTAATAAGCCCTGCATTACATGCAACGGCGAGGTCAGCAATACTTGTATCTTCAGTCTCTCCGGAACGGTGCGATATAACAGTTGTATATCCTGCCTTCTTTGCTATATTTACAGCATCAAGGGTCTCGGTAATCGTCCCTATCTGGTTCAATTTGATAAGGATAGAATTCCCTATCCCCTCTTCTATCCCTCTTTTCAGTATCTCAGGATTGGTCACAAAGATATCGTCTCCTACCAACTGAACGCTCCTGCCGAGCCTTTTTGTAAGGACTTTCCATCCATCCCAGTCCCTCTCTGATAGACCATCCTCAATAGATATCAGCGGGTACCTCCTTATCCAGTCATCATAAAGATCTATCATATCTCCTGAAGAAAGGCCTTTCTTCTCGGCTTTAAACGTATACCTTCCATCTACATAGAATTCACTTGCTGCTGCATCAATAGCAATATAAACATTTTCCCCTGCGATGTAGCCTGCCTTAACTACTGCCTCAAGTATCAACTTAATCGCTTCCTCATTCGATTCAAGGTCAGGTGCAAATCCACCCTCATCACCGACAGCAGTGCTATTACCCCTTTTCTTAAGAACATCCTTAAGTGTATGAAATATCTCTGTCCCCATCCTCAGGGCATCCCTAAAGGAAGGCGCACCTGAAGGTACTATCATGAACTCCTGTATATCTATATTATTGTCTGCATGGGCACCGCCATTTAGTATATTCATCATCGGTACCGGGAGTTCCTTGGCATCACTGCCTCCTAAATAACGATATAGGGGAAGCCCTGCATCATCTGCAGCAGCCTTTGCCACACCGAGTGAGACAGCAAGTATCGCATTTGCACCGAGCCTCCCTTTATTCTCTGTACCATCGAGTCTTATCAATAGATTATCTATATAAACCTGCTCTGATGCCTCTATACCTATGATATGGGGGGCAATCTCTTCTACAACATTCCTTACTGCCTTCTGAACCCCTTTTCCGAGATACCTGGCATCCCCATCTCTTAGTTCCAATGCCTCCCTTTCACCTGTAGAGGCACCTGACGGTACAGCAGCCCTTCCAATAGCCCCACTCTTGAGGACAATATCAACCTCGATTGTCGGATTCCCTCTCGAATCAAGGATTTCTCTTGCTAAAAGATTAACTATCTTGCTCATCTCTCTCCTGCCCTTACAAATCCCTTTCCTGCTCCTATTAACTTCTCAACATCAGCCTTAGAGCCTGCCTCTACATAAAGCCTGAGTAAAGGTTCAGTCCCCGAAGGTCTCATAAGTAGCCAGCTTCCGCCATCAAAGATGTATTTTGTCCCGTCTTTAGTAATTGTATCTTTTACCATAAGGCCAGAAATTTCTTCTATCTTTAGCCTTGAATTTTGAGTCTTAAGTTTATCTATAAAGTCCTCTGAAACCCTCAAGTCCATCCTTTTACTATAAAACCTCCCAACCCTCTCGTAAAGATCCTCTAAGAGTTCTTTTATAGTCCTCCCCTTTACTGCCACCATCTCTGTAACTAACAGGCAGGCAAGTATGCCATCTTTGTCAGGGACATGGCCTTTTATACTCAGGCCTGCACTCTCTTCACCTCCTATGATAATCATATCTTTTGCTATAAGTTCCCCGATATATTTAAAACCCACAGGCGTCTCGTATACCTCAATACTATGGGTCTTGGCTATGGCATCAATAAGGTGTGTTGTAGCAACAGACCTCGCAACCCCTCCTTTCCAGTTTCTAGTTTCTACAAGATAATCGAATAAAAGGGCAAGGATGTAATTGGGTTCTATAAAACTTCCATCAGAATCCACAATACCGAAGCGGTCTGCATCGCCATCAGTAGCGAGGCCAATGTCATATTCTCCTTTTCTGATATACCTTATGAGTTCCTCAAGATTTTTCTCCGATGGTTCTGGAGTAAGCCCTCCAAAATAGGGGTCCCTATAACTATGAAGGACTGATATATCGCATCCTGCCTCCCTCAGTATTTTATCAAGATAATCTCTTACTGTACCATAGAGTGGATCAATAACTATCTTGAGACCTGCCTTGCTTATCGCTGATAGATTAACCTTTCTGAGCAGATCTTCAATATAGGGAGTACTTAAATCTACCTTCTCTATCATCCCCCTTTCAAAGGCTTCAAGGGGATTGATTTCCTTGTAAGATCCTTTAAGTCCGTTGATCCTTTTTTCGATATCATCTGTTTCCTCTGGAAGTGCAGGCCCTGCCCAGGAAGGAGAAAACTTTATACCGCTATAATCAGGGGGATTATGGCTCGCAGTGATATTTATCCCGCCAGCTGCCTTTCTTTTTAATATCGAAAACGAAATTACAGGAGAAGGGACATCTCTCATCGACAGGATAGTGTGAAAACCATTGGCAGCAAGTACACAGCAGGTCTCCTCTGCAAACTTCTCTGAGAGAAATCTCGTATCATAGCCAACGATTACTTCTCTTTCCTTTAACCCTTTTGCGACGAGATGGTCTGCTATTGCTTGAACAACGAGCTTCAGATTATCGAAGGTAAACTCATCACTTATTATAGCCCTCCAGCCAGAGGTGCCGAATTTGATTTTTCCCATGTTTTCTAACTTTTTTAAGGCTTACTTACATCAAGACCTTCTATCTTCTTAAAATCCTTTTCGCCATAAGTATACACTGCAGAAAATCCCCTTTCTAATCCCCAATATCCCATTACAGCGTCAGCAAACTTCATATTTTTTTCTTCGTAAGATTTTAAGGCATTTCTAAAAACTTCTTCCATTTCACAATTAAATTCAGGGGTGTTCAGTACAGCTTCCATAAATTCGCTGATTGTTTTTTTATCAAGCTTATAATATTTCTCCAAAACCCAAACAAGTTCAAGTAGTGCAACTGGCAAAATATAAAGAACAACCTCTTTCTGTTTAGCCTTTTCAAGGAGCTTTTCGCAGGCTTTTCTCTTGATATCATCGTCTTTAACGATAAGCCTAACCAATACATTTGTATCAACAAATGCTTTATACACGCTCTTTAACTGCCTCCTCTACGGATTTTTCAATCATTTCTTCTATCGGTATCTTAGATTTGGGGAGAAAGCCAATATAGTCATAAATAGTCTTGCCCTTTTTTAAAACTATTTTCTCTCTATCTTCTTCAATGATAAGGGAGTCCCCCGGCCTTATACCAAATTTTTTACGCACCTTTTTAGGGAGCGTTATCTGTCCTTTTGGTAAAACCTTTATTGCCTGCATAATTCCTCCTACTATTCTAACTATTCCTACTTTTTTAAATAGTAATCCAAAATAAATAATTTGTCAATCTAAAATCTTTGAGTTCCCTAACCCTTATCTTCTATGGAAAGAATGTTGCTGAGGATGGGTTTTTATAAGTTAACCCCGCACCACGGCTTTACCCCTCTCTTTTGAAAAAGTGCGGGGTTAACAGCCGTGGCTTTCTGTGGTGCGGGGTAAAAAGAGACAGGAGTGGTTTCAAGAAAAGCCTTGACATTAATGGGAGTTTCGATATAATCGGGCTAATTAAGAAACCTTTTTCCTGCCCCACAGCGAGGTTCGTTATGGCTGTAGTAACTATCAGCAAAGACCTATCTGGAAGGTTACTGTTGACCTCCTCTTATGATCCCGCCCGTATTGTAAAGATAAAAACCATCCCTGACCACAGATGGCATCCTGATAAGAAATACCGGAGTTTCCCAAATACTGATGGAACTACCCATCCCTACCCTCCCCATCGACGGGGGAGGGTGAGGGTGGGGGTGAAAGAATTAGAATCAAGAAGGGGGTGAGAGGTGACAAAATTTGTTAGGAGGAAGGGATTTTCTGGGTTAATTGATATATCTGCATTGCGTCTATCCCTCCATTTTGGCGGTGTATACGCAATAGTTGCGTATATGAAGTAGTTAGCGGAAATTTTCGCATTCAAAATTATGATAGATATGATAAAATAAAAGATAGGCATGGGCAATGTTGAAATTTAGAGTTTACATAGATACATCAGTGATAGGTGGCTGCTTTGATGATGAATTCGGAAAATATTCCAATTTATTGTTAAATGATTTCATCCTGGGCAAGAAGATTGCTATAGTTTCAAATTTAACTCTAAAAGAACTAAAGGAGGCACCTGAAAATGTAAGAAAGAAATTTGATGAAATCCCAAAAGAATGCATTGAATTTGTGGGATTAACAGAAGAAGCGGAAGGATTGGCTCAAAAATATATTGAAGATGGGGTAATTTCACCGAATCATCTTTTGGATGCGGAGCATATTGCTATTGCTACTGTTGAGAAGGTTGATATCGTAGTAAGCTGGAATTTCAAACATATTGTGAATGTCCTTAAAATTCGTGGGTTTAATTCTGTTAATCTAAAAGAGGGGTATCAACTGATTGAAATTAGGAGCCCTATGGAGGTAATCAATGAAGACTAAAAGATTTGATTCAGTAAAAATGATGAGAGAAATAAGAGAAAAACTTTCAAAAGACTTTTCTAAACTCTCTGTAAGGGAAAAAATTGACCTGCTTGAAAAAGAATTTCCAGAAATTAAAATAAAAAAGCGGCGAAAACTTCCGCTAACAGCAGGCTAAAAGAGAAAAGAACAATTGGCAAATGCTTTGCACTTCTTTTAGCCTTGAACGATAAGCAGTCATCGGCTTCGCCTCGACTGCTTATCGGAAATTGTAGATATTTGAAGAACCAAATATGAATAAATATCAAGCAGAAAAAATTATTAATAAGTATGGCGAATCAATAGTAAATAATAAGGGCCTCTTTAGAAAGCAATCGACTCTGCCATGTTCAAAAGCAAAAATTCGGTATGCCTTCTATGTTTATATAGCTGCCATTATTAATGATCTGGGGCGTTTTCCAAAGGATATTGGGCAAAATTTAGCTGCAACATATTCGATGTTAGATTGCTTTGTATCTGACGAAGAAGCAGATCGGCTCAATCGTATACCAGAAATGATTAAAAATAAGCAGTTAAATGCAGAAAAGCCGAATGATGAAAAACAAATTAAAGAATATTTCTCTTTGGTAACCAATGCCTTGCGGCGTAATGGCAGTTATTTTGATGAAATTAACGATTATATAGGAGAATGTTACAAGGAAAAGGGGATAAGATCGTAAAATGTCTACAACATCCAATAACACTGGATATTCGGTTCCGCTCTCTTTGGTCGCTACACACATATTGCTACCGCAACATCGCATATCCAGAAACGTTACTGCCTCAGGACTTCTTGGGTATATGTATCGCCATTCCGTGTACATCCTCTGAGGCCTCCATTATCGCCTCTGAGAATGTCGGGTGGGCATGGACAGTATGGGCAATGTCTCTGGCAGTAGTGCCCATCTTCATTGCTAAGGCTGCTTCATGGATAAGGTCTGTAGCATGTGGACCGATAATATGGACACCTAAAACTTTATCATCTTTGGCATCGGCTATGATCTTAACCATACCTGTTATCTCTCCTGATGCATGTGCCTTGCCAAGGGCGCGGAAGGGAAAACGTCCTATATTTATATTATAACCTTTCTCGGATGTATCCTTCTCTCTTAGGCCAACGCTTCCTATCTCAGGACTCGTGAAAATCCCTGAAGGGACAACCCTATAATCCATAACCCTATTTCCCCCGAGTGCGTTCTCAACTGCAACCATCCCCTCTGTGGAGGCAACATGTGCGAGCATTATACCACCAACTACATCTCCTATGGCGTATATCCCAGGGATATTGGTTTCCATCATATCATTAACAAGTATTTCACCTCTTCTGCCTTTATTTATTCCAACTTCTTCGAGTCCAATTCCCTCTGTATTAAAAGCCCTTCCTATAGATACAAGCATCTTCTCAGCGCGAATCTCCGAACCATCTGTAAGTGTAACAACAACACCACCATTCTCTTTTATAACCTTTTCTACCTTCGTATTAAGGATGAGCTTTATCTTCCTCTTTTTAAGCTCCTTCCCGAGTATCTCTGAAATCTCTTCATCTTCAGTTGATACCGCATGGGGCATCATCTCAACTATCGTTATTTCTGTATCAAGGCTTCTGAAGATATTAGCAAACTCACAACCTATTACACCTGCACCTATTATGATGAGGCTCTTCGGTACCTCTTTTATCTTAAGCACATCATCACTCGAAAGGATCCTCTCACCATCAAAAGGAAATGCAGGTATATTCAATGGTCTCGATCCTGTAGCTATAATAATCTTATCTGCATCTACCTCTTTATCAGTGCCATCCTTCAGAGTTGCCTTTACCTTCCCTGGGCTGAAAAGCCTTCCCTTCCCCTCTAATAGTTCTATTCCGAGGCCTTTAAAGAGACCCTTTATACCCTTCACAAGTGTATTGACTACCTTCTCTTTTCTCTCCATTATCTTTTTGAGACTGAAGGATATATCCCCTTTGATCTCAAAGCCAAACTCCTCGGCATCCCGTATCTTATCCAGAACATCTGTGGACGCAATTATCGCCTTGGTAGGGATACATCCCCTGTTAAGACATGTGCCCCCGACTTCTGTATCCTCAATAATAGTAACCTTTGCCCCTAACTGTGCTGCCCTTATTGCAGATACATATCCTCCAGGTCCAGCCCCAACAACTACTATTTTCATTTAGATTCTTCCCTTACGAGATTCTCATAACTCTTCGCATCCATAAGTTCCTCAACCTCTGAAGGGTCATCTATCTCTATTACGGCAATCCACCCCTTTCCATAAGGGTCTTCATTAATTATTTCAGGTGAATCTGTCAACTCCTCATTCACCTCTACAACCATTCCGCTTACAGGGCTGATAACAGGAGCGGTAGCCTTTGTGGATTCTATCTCGCCAAGTTCTCCGTTGGCCTCAACCTCTGTGTCCAGCTCAGGCAGATCAATATAGACTATATCCCCGAGGGATTCCTGTGCATGATCCGTAATACCTATAGTCGCCCTCTTACCTGAAACCTTTACCCAGCAGTGTTCTTTATGATACTTAAGGTCTTCTGGATTCATTGCAACCTCCTGATTGTTTTGGTTTCTCCATGATTTGCTTTGGATCTTTTAATCTCCCACCAGATATTAAGGGGGGTTTCGATAAGTCGAAAGAATCTAAGCACAGGTTTTTATTTTTGTCAAGATTTTTGTTTTAAATAAAACCCATTTATACAACCTTTTATCTGATAAAAGATCTTCGTTGCAATAAAACATTTAAGGGGTATACAATTATATTGTATATATCTTAATCTTTACTTGACAGATATTATGATTTATGGTATATATTCAAATATTAGAATATATGAATAATAAAAGAATAGAATTATTAAAGATTATCTCCCATCCAACGAGGATCAAGATTCTTGAGGAACTCAGCCGTGGCGTAAAATGTGTTAGGGATATCGAAGAATTTCTGGAGGTAAGGCAGGCGAATATATCCCAGCACCTCACCCTTCTAAGGCACAGCAGGGCAGTAGATTATTATATGGATGGAAGACTCAGGTGCTATTTTCTTAAAGACCCGATGGTTCCCGAGATTCTGAAGGCACTGAAAAAGAATTATACTAAAGACCTACCGGCTCCTGAATGTTGTCCTGTAACAAAGAAGGGATACACTTTAGGAAAAGGAAGGAGTAAGTAGTTGCGTCAGTGGTAGAGCCAAAAAGAATTTTATTCTAACCAAAGAAGGGAGGATTTATGTCCAAGACAATTACCTTATTTTTATCCGCTTCCCCTTACGAAAGCGAGCATACCTATACAGCTATCAAGCTATCGGAAGCCGCCTTAGAAAAGAACTATAGAGTTAACCTCATTGCCTCAGGGGATGGCGTCTATAATTTTCTTAAAGGTCAGAAGGCAAAGGGCATCCCGAATGCAGAGGAAAGATTTTCTGAGCTGATAAAAAAGGGACTGCGGGTTGACCTTTGAGGCGGTTGTCTGAACTTTCGTCGTGCAGCGAAAGATGACTATATGGAAGGGGCAGAAGTGGGCTCTCTTAAAGGAGTGTATAAAACGATGAAGGAAACAGATATATGGTTGAATCTTGGTTAGATATCACAGATTACACCAATTACGAACCAGATTACACAGATGAAAATTATTTAATCCGTGTAATCGTATTTTAAAATCTGTGTAATCAAATTTCAGGAGGGTTTATGGATACAGTAACAATAATCTCAAGAAAGCCACCCTATGGTCTTATAAATGCAGCCGAAGCAGTAAGACATACACTTGGCGCAGGAGATGATTTCAGGGCTATCCTTTTATTGATCGACGGAGGGATATATCTCGCAAAAAAGGCTCAAGATATGGGTGAGACAGGATTCAGCAACCTCGAAGAGTCCCTCGGTCTTGTAGAGGATATAGAAATATTGGTCGACAGGGATTCTATGATATCGAGGGGGCTTAAGGAAGAAGACTTCAGAGAAGGTGTAAAGGCTATAGGAAAGGATGATATAAGGAATATCATAAAGAAATCACACTCAACTATGATCTTTTAGTCAATTCAGGGAGGTAAGATGCTTTTTATTATATCAAGTTCGCCCGATACACAGGAATTCAAGACTGCCCTTTCCTTAGCAAAAGATTCTGACCTATGTCTCATCCATGACGCTGTCTATCTAACTATGGAAGAACGGTCACCAGTCACTGGTAAGGTATATGCGATAAAGGATGATCTTTCTATCCGTGGAATAACAGCGCCAAAGATTGACGGGCTAAAGATTATTGATCATTCAGAATTGGTCGATCTGATGTCCCAGGCAGAAAAGGTAGTTGGTTCCTTTTAATTAAGGAGGATAAAATGGCAAAGATAGTTATTCTGGGTGGTTCTTTTGGGGGATTAACTTCAGCCTTTGAGCTACGGAGGCTTCTCGGTAGAAATGCCGACATAACACTTATCTGCGATCAGAAACAATTTGTCTTTATCCCTTCCCTTCCCTGGGTCGCCATGGGCTGGAGAAAGGCAGGGGATATAACCCTTCCCTTAAAAGAAATCCTTGTTCCAAAGAATATAAAATTTCTTCAAACTGCAGCACTATCGGTAGAGCCTGAAAAATCCACCGTTATAACCTCTACTGATGAATTACATTACGACTACCTGATAATCGCAACAGGCCCTTATCTTTCATTTGAAGAGGTTCCTGGTCTCGGCCCTGAAAAGGGATATACAGAATGTATTTTTACCTTAGAGCAGGCTGAGAGGGCGAATAAATCATGGAATAAGTTTCTTGATAATCCAGGGACTGCCATCATTGGATCTGTACAGGGCGTTAGTTGTTTTGGCCCACCTTATGAATATGCCTTCGAAATAGATGCGGAACTAAGACGCAGGAAAATTAGACCTAAGGTTCCGATAATATTTATTACATCAGAACCCTATATAGGCCATTTCGGAATAGGTGGACTCGGAAAATCGAAAAGGATAATGGAGGACGAGTTTGCAAACAGAGATATAAAGGTGCTCGCCAATCAGGCGATCGAAGAGTTCACACCTGATGAGGTAAGACTGAAGGATGGCACAAAACTACCATACAAGCTGGGTATGTTTGCACCTTCCTTTAAAGGTGTACCTGCTGTTTCTCCACTCGGGAATCCGAGGGGCTTTATCTCTGTAGACGGGAAATACAGACATACAAAATATAAAAACATCTTCGCTGTTGGAGTCGCGATGGCGATCGCACCGCCCGAGCAGACACCGGTTCCAACAGGTGTACCTAAAACAGGGTATATGACAGTGAAGATGGCAAAGACTGCTGTAGAAACGATAGCATCAGATATAACTGGAAAGACTCCACCTGTGGATATACCAATTGATGTAGTATGTCTGATGGATATGGGAAATACCGCCGCTATTATGAAGGCGAAACCGGTTCTCCCACCGAGACAGGAATCGGATTTAAAAACGAGTGTTATATACAGGTGGATAAAAATCGGATTTGAGAGATACTTCCTGTGGAAGATGAAACATGGGTTAAGCAATTTCCCATAAAGAATATAGTCTCATGCTCCAGCCTGTGTAACGAACTGAAAGGAGCAAAATGACTAAGATAATTAAAAATGTATCAATAATGTGTTTTCATGATGAATTATGTCAAGTTTTTAATGCCCTTATGACGGCATTGAGTCTTCTGAGAGAAGGTTCAAAGGTCACGATATTCTTTGGATCAAGGGGCATAAATGCGGTACATAAGGATAAAGTGAAAGAGCTTAAGTGCCTGCCTGATGCCCCTAAAGAGATAGGTGATGCGGTGATGAAAAAGATGGAGGAAATGGAATTACCAACAGCGGAAGACCTCTTCATAATGTTAATTGCTGAGGGAGCTACTGTCCTTGCCTGTCCATTAAATATCTCTCTTTTTGAGATGGTACCCAGCGACTTGGTAGAAGGAGTAAAGGTTGCAGATCCTGCAAAATACTATAAAGATGTGGTCATACAGGCAGATATGAATCTGACATTTTAGGATCCCTGTCTTGTAGAAAACTAAATGAGAGATGTTGTTAAGGCCTTTGACCAATATGCGGAAGACTATGATAGGTGGTTCGATAGTGAAGAAGGCAGTGCACTTTTCGGGATGGAGATCGCATTAGTAAGAACTCTTATGAAAGACCTTGAACATCCCTTCCTCGAAATCGGCGTCGGCTCAGGAAGATTTGCAAAGGAACTGGGAATCGATTTCGGCATAGATTTCTCCTCCAGGTTATTAGAGATAGCAAAAAGTCGCGGCATAAAAGTAAAAATGGCAAGGGGAGAAAAACTTCCTTTTACTGATGAGTCTTTTGGTGGAGTTTTTATACTTTTTACACTCTGTTTTGTTGATAATCCAGAGATGGTTATCTCCGAATCAAAAAGGGTATTGAAAAAGGGTGGCGGTCTGGTTGTTGGTATAATTAACAGAAAAAGTCTCTGGGGTGAACTTTATATTAAGAAAAAGGAAGAAGGCCATCCGATCTACAGACATGCAAGGCTTTATAGTATAGATGAGGTAATAAAAATGGTAGAAAAAGAAGACATGGAAATTGAGAGATATTCCTCTACACTCTGCCAGCCTCCTTCTGAAAACCCATATAAAGAACCCGTACATCATCAAATAATAGAGGGTGCTGGATTTGTCTGTATTTTTGCAAAAAAACCTTAAAATCATTTTTATTTAATAAAGGAGGGTCGTTATGATTTACAGGATTGAACTTGAAAAAATTAGAGAAACTATCGAAAAGGTTAAAAAGAATCCTGATGAGGCAAAAAGGGTAACGAAGTTGGAAGGAACCTGGAATACAGGTGAGGGCGAAGGATCACAGTTTAAAGCAGAGGTCTCTTTTGAGAAAGGGAAAATGAACCTTGAGATGACCCAGCCAACTTTCCTTGGTGGAAGTGGAACAAGACCAGGCCCCATGCATTATTGCCTTTTCGGATTAGCCTCGTGTTATGCAGCCACTTTTGCAACAATAGCCGCAATGGAAAATCTGCACCTCGAAGGATTCAAAATCATTGCTGAAAACAAGATGGATTTTTCAAGGGTTCTTGGATTGAGCGAGAACCCACCTATAGAAGGAGTAAAGATAACTGCCATTGTA
This sequence comes from Nitrospirota bacterium, assembly GCA_016212195.1. GTDB lineage: Bacteria > Nitrospirota > Thermodesulfovibrionia > JACRGW01 > JACRGW01 > JACRGW01. The sequence goes on along the minus strand of JACRGW010000030.1, from coordinate 5,865 downwards.
AAGAGTGATGCACCTGAAGGTGAAGTAAAAAGAATAGAAAAATTAGCCAAAGAGAGATGTCCCGTCGTCTTCTGTATCACAAATCCGTTAAAGCTTGAAACCGATCTGGTGATTCAATGATAAGGTTATATTGGAAAGTAATAATGCCCAAACTTTAAATTCATTTTCTTTCTTCTGTCATACCTCAACATCTTGACAAAGCTCTTGACAATAAATGTTTAAATAAAGTATCATTTATCAGTAAGGGTAAGAGATATTCAAAATGTTTGAGAAATTTACTGACAGAGGACGAAAGGTCATAATCCTTGCAAGGGAAGAGGCAGAGAAACATCAGAATGATTACCTCGGCACCGAACATCTCCTTTTAGGAATCCTCAGAGATGAGGAAGGGCTCCCTGTGGCGATCCTGAGAAAGATGGGACTCTCAATTGATGAAGTAAGATTAGAGGTGGAAAGGACACTGCCGAGCGGTTCAAATATCCTCACTTTTGGTGAAATCCCGTTTACGCCGAGGGCAAAGAAGGTTCTCGAGTTAGCCGTGGAAGAAGCCAAACTTCTCGGTCACAATTATATCGGTAGCGAACATCTTCTTCTCGGTCTTATCAGAGAGGAGGAAGGAATTGGAGGAAAGATACTCAGAAGTCTTGGGTCAAACCTATTAGGTGCAAGACAGCTTACCATAAACTTTGCCCTGAGAAATCAGCCTCACGGAAAGGACAAGAAGACAGCCACACCTGCCCTTGACGAGTTCGGAAGGGATCTCACACAACTTGCAAAAGAACATAAACTTGACCCTGTAATTGGGAGAGAAAACGAAATAGAAAGGGTTCTCCAGATCCTCTGCCGTAGAACAAAGAACAATCCTGCAATTATAGGAGAGCCCGGAGTTGGCAAGACCGCTATTGTCGAAGGACTGGCACAGAGGATTGTCAATAACGACGTCCCTGAAAATCTGCTTAATAAGAGAATTGTATCCTTAGACCTGGGTTCACTGATAGCAGGAACCAAATATAGAGGCCAGTTTGAAGAAAGGCTTAAGATCGTAATGAAAGAGATTACTCAGGCAGATAATATAATTCTCTTCATCGATGAACTCCATACCTTAGTAGGTGCAGGGGCTGCAGAGGGATCAATAGACGCATCCAACATGCTGAAGCCCGCCCTATCCAGAGGGGAAATACACTGTATTGGAGCCACAACCCTTGATGAGTATAGAAAGTATATCGAGAAGGACGGATCCTTAGAGCGGAGATTTCAGCCAATATATATCCAGGCACCTACTACAGATGAAACAATCAAGATCATTAAGGGTTTAAGATCAAGATATGAGTCACATCACAGGGTAAAGATTACAGACGGGGCTATTGTCTCGGCTGTAAAACTATCAGACCGTTACATCTCAGACCGATTCCTCCCAGATAAGGCTGTAGATGTTATTGATGAGGCCTGCTCAAGGGCTAAACTTACCCGGTTTACACCTCCCTCTGAACTAAAGGGCATGGAAAAGGAGCTGAAGAAACTATCAAGAGAAAAGAACCTTTATCTAAAACTACAGGACTATGAAAAGGCATCAACACTAAAGTCAGAAGAAGAACATCTTAAAGCACTACTTGAAGAGATGCAGAAGAGCTGGAGAGAGAACCAGGAAAAAGATCTTCCCATAATTACTGAAGAGGTTGTTGCTTCGGTTGTATCGAAGATCACGGGTATACCCCTCTTCAAACTTGAAGAAAAAGAGTCAGACAAGCTTTTAAGGATGGAGGAGGAACTCCATAAGCGAATTGTTGGACAGGATGAAGCTATACAGGCTGTTTCAAGGGCTATAAGAAGATCAAGGGCAGGGCTTAAGAGCCGAAAGAAGCCGATCGGGTCTTTCATATTCCTTGGACCTACAGGTGTGGGAAAGACTGAGTTAGCAAGGGCGTTAGCTGCCTTCCTCTTCGACGATGAGAATGCCCTTATAAAGGTAGATATGTCAGAATATATGGAGAAGTTCAGCGTCTCCCGTCTTACCGGTGCACCTCCAGGGTATGTAGGATACGAGGAAGGCGGTCAACTTACCGAGAAGGTAAGGCGAAGGCCTTATTCTGTTGTACTCCTTGATGAGATCGAGAAGGCCCATCCTGATGTTTTTAACATTCTTCTCCAGGTTCTGGACGACGGAATTCTTACTGACAGTTTTGGAAGGAAGGTAGATTTTAAGAATACCGTGGTAATTATGACCTCAAATATCGGCGCAAGGGTCATAGAGAAGGATACCCCCTTAGGTTTCCAGAAATCTGATTTCAAGGACTCAGTACAGAAGATGAAGGAGATTGTCCTTCTTGAGCTTAAGAAAATCTTTAATCCTGAATTCCTTAACAGGGTAGATGAGTCAGTAGTATTCCATCCTCTTACAAAGGACCACCTTCTCAAGATAATTGACCTTTTAATTGGAGAGCTGAACAGCCAGATATCCGAACAGAGCCTGACACTGGAAGTGTCCCCTGAAATTAAAGACTGGATATTGGATAAATATTACCAGCCTGCTTATGGGGCAAGACCTATGAGAAGGGCTATTCAGAAATGCATAGAAGATCCGCTCTCCGAGGAGATACTTAAAGGCAGATTTAAGGATACAAAAACCGTAAAGATTATCCTTGAAAATGGAAACCCTATCTTTGTAGAAGAAGAGGTCGGGATACTTGCAAGCTGATAGATTTAAACACCGAGAACTTTCCTAATAACCTTCAGATTCCTTATATCATCCTCTTCCTTTTTCTTCGGAGTTTCAAGTATAAAGGGAATACCTCTTAACCATGAATGATTCAAGAAAACCCTGAAACCTTTAATACCGATAAAACCCTTACCTATATTCTCATGACGGTCAATCCTTGAACCAAGGGGCCTCTTTGAATCATTAAGATGGATAACCTTCAGTGACTTAATACCTATGGTTTGATTCAATTTATTAAAGACCTCCTCTATTCCCCGGGATGTAGAAATATCATAACCAGAAGAAAAGGCATGGCATGTATCAAAACATATACCTCCTACAATTCCACCCTCTGTCTTTTTCAACATCTCTGACAACTGCTCAAAGGTATAACCAATCTCTCCCCTTTCACCTGCTGTATTCTCAAGGAGAACCTTTGTAGAACCTTTATGTTTTTCTGAGACAGAAATCAGTGCTTCTTCCACCCTCTTTTCACCTCCCCTTTCTTCAGAATCTCTGATACTACCAATGTGTGTAATGAGATAATCTGCACCTAAAATATCTGCCCTTTTAATCTCGGAAATAAAGAGTTCCTTCGATTTCCTGTAGAGTTCTTTATCAGGTGTGCATAGGTTAATAAGGTATGAGGTATGAACATATAACGGTCTTATGTATGATTCTTCATTGAACTTCCTGAAAAGCCTTACTTCATCATCATTCAGTTCTTTAAGTCCCCATCCCCTCGGGTTATGAGAAAATATCTGCATTGTGTTGCATCCGAGTGCCTTAGCCCGTTCTACTGCTTTATGTATACCTCCTGCTATAGATACATGAACACCCAAGCGAACCATATTTAGAGAGGGACAATATCTTTGTTATTTCACTGCTTCTATTAAAAAATTATCTTCTTCTAGATGCTCAAATCTCACATTTCGAAAGCCTGCTTCTTCTATGATTTTTCTCAGGTCTTCAAGCGTATAGAAGCAGCAAATAGTTTTGTCTCCGACTTCTTTTATCATGCACTCAACTACCACGAGTTTGCCTTTAGGTTTCATAATTCTTCTTATCTCAGCAAGAGCTTGCAGGGGGTTCTCAAGGTGGTGCAAAGTGTAGCTAAGTGTTACTGAATCAAATTCTTCTTTCCTGAAGCTCAACTTGTGCGCATCCCCGCGAACGCAACTAACGAAAGGTGAGACTTTTTTCTCCTTCGCTGCCTTTTCAGCTTTTTTAAAGTTTGCGTTGCTCACGTCCAAGCCCACGACCAGCTTTTTCAGTGCCTTGGCTAAATCGGTTGCGAGGTCGCCGTCTTCGCAGCCTATGTCCAGAACTCTCCGTGCCCCTCTAAGTTTCTGAGCAATTTTTTTATTTATCGAGTCTTGACCCATAATCCTTTACCTCAGCCTTGAGAACCTCCTCCGCTTCTTTAAGTTACTATCTTTCTCTTCCGATAACCTATATTAGCATAGAAAAAATCTAATTTAAAATAGAGATCAATACAATAAAAATTTTTTTAATATCTAAAGTGTATAGATTTTTCAGACCAGCCTCCTTGAAAAATAAGGATAATACCGTTATAGTAGAAACATTTATGAGATCTACCGCTCCTAAAAGTATAAATTTCTATCTCCCTTCTCTCTCAGGAATCCTCCTGACACTCATATTCCCTAAATTCGATCTTGAATTCATTGCCTGGGTAGCGCTTGTTCCACTCCTCCTTTCTATCTCGATGACTGATGATCGAAAGATTGCTTTTCATTTAGGCTTCATCGCAGGTTTTATCTATTTCTTGGGAACAACTTCCTGGGTAGTGAATTCTATATACTATTACGGTCATCTCCCTTTTTCTCTGAGTGTCATGATCCTCTTGGGTATGGTTGTAATCCTGAGTCTTTATATTGGTCTATTCAGCTTTCTCTATCACTTTATTTTTAAAAATATACCCCTACCCTCCTCTCTTATCGCACCACTCCTCTGGACATCAATAGAGTTTGTGAGGACCTATCTACTTTCAGGATTCCCCTGGTCGAGTCTCGGTTATTCTCAGTATAGATCCCTTCCTGTAATACAGATTGCGGATGTTACAGGGATCTATGGAATTTCCTTCCTTATAGTTGCAATAAATGGGGCTATAGTTGATTTCTTCATGTTTAGAAAAACTAAGAGGATGCCTCTTCTCTTTGGGCCCGTCCTCTCTATAATCCTTCTTGTCGTCACCTTAGGATATGGTTTTCTGGCACTTAAAGAATCAGATGCAGGTAAAGTTATTAAGATAAGTCTTGTACAGGGCAATATTGAACAGGATATGAAATGGAACCAGAAATATCAGAGAGAGGTCTTCGATACATATCTGAGGCTTACAGGGGATTCTTTAAAGCATAACCCGGATATTATAATCTGGCCCGAAGCCTCAACCCCATTCTACTTCGGGAGGGATAAAGAATATACAGATGAACTCATCCAATTTGTTAAGGGGAATAAAATCTACCTCCTTTTCGGAACACCAAGGGTTAAATCTTTCGAAAAGGGAAGATATACTTTGGCAAATAGTGCCTATCTTTTATCCCCTGCTGGAGAAATTAAAGGTATTTATGATAAAATACATTTAGTCCCTTTCGGTGAGTATGTCCCGATGAAGAGTGTACTCTTCTTCGTTGATAAACTCGTAGTGGCCATTGGAGACTTCTTGCCTGGAGAAAGATATGAGGTCTTCGAAACTCCTAAGGGAAAATTTGGAATTGTCATATGTTATGAGATAATATTCCCTGGGCTGGTAAGGAAATTTGTTAAAGGAGGTGCTGATTTTATTGCCACGATCACAAATGACGCATGGTTTGGGAATACCTCTGCCCCCTATCAGCATTTCAGCATGGCAGTTCTGAGGGCTGTTGAAAACAGGGTCCCTATAGCAAGGGCTGCTAATACAGGTGTCTCAGGATTTATTGATTCCAAAGGGAGGATTTTAAAGGCAAGTGGAATATTTCATGAAGGAACATATACAGGCGATATAAAGATAGGCAAAGGGAAAACCCTTTACACAAAACATGGTGATATATTTGCATATGTATGTCTGTGTTTGACAGGTTTTATGGTTTTTTTCTCAGTAATAAAAAGCAAAGGCCAGCGGTAAATTTGTCATTCCCGCGCAGGCGGGAATCCAGTAAAGTAACCAT
>JACRGW010000031.1 GCA_016212195.1 Nitrospirota bacterium | reverse complement strand
GGGAAAAGAATTATTAACATGTGTGGATAAGGTTGTGTATAAAGTAAAGAAAAAATAAGATGGAAAAAAAAGAATTATGGCAAAAAACCCTAAGTGTTATAGAAGAGAAAATACCTCCTCAAGGATTTGAGATGTGGTTTAAACCTATAAGGTTAATCTCTTTTTCTGAAAAAGAGGCAGAAATTGAAGTACCAAATAGGTTCTTTAAGGAATGGATAGAAGAACGATATCAAAGTTTAGTAACAGAAACACTAGAAAGAATTTCTGAAAAAAAAGATATTTTATTAAAAATATCAGTCTCTAAAAAGGAGAAAACCGAAAACAAAACAAAAGAAAAAAACAACGGCCATATAAACAAAAAGCAAAGAGAATTAAGTGGAACAGGCGTAAATCCAAAATACACATTTGAAAATTTTGTAGTAGGACTCAGTAACCAATTTGCACATGCAGCAGCAAGAGCCGTGGCAGAAAAGCCAGCATTTTCATACAATCCTTTATTTATATACGGAGGAGTTGGCTTAGGAAAGACACATCTGATGAATGCTATAGGTAATAACATCATAAATACAAATACAAAACTTCTCCTGAAATTAGCCTACATGCCTTCAGAAGTATTTACAAATGAACTTATAACCTCAATTAGATACCAGAAGATGGAAGATTTTAGAAATAAATATAGAGGTATGGACATTCTTCTTATGGACGACATTCAATTTATTGCAGGAAAGGAAAGAACCCAGGAAGAATTCTTCCATACATTCAATACACTGTATGAAACCCAGAAACAGATAGTTATTTCAAGTGACCGTTTTCCTAAAGAGATGCCAGAGATAGAGGAACGACTAAGGTCAAGGTTTGAATGGGGTCTTATAGCGGATATACAGCCACCAGATCTTGAGACTAAGGTAGCCATCCTTGAGAAAAAAGCAGAATTAGAAGGCATTAAACTACCAAAGGATGTCTCAATATTTATTGCATCAAAGATTAAAACAAATATAAGGGAACTGGAAGGCTGCCTTATAAGGTTAGGGGCGTATTCAGCACTTAAAAAAATAGAGATTTCTTTAGAACTGGCAAAAGATATTCTGAAAGATGTAATATATGAAAGAGAAAGGGTAATAACAGTCGAGGATATTCAGAAGACTGTCGCTGAAAATTTTGGTATTAAACCACAGGATATGAAGATAAAAAGAAGGACAAGAGAAATAGCCTTTCCAAGGCAAATAGCGATGTATTTATGCAGGAAATTGACAAATATTTCTCTAAACGAGATAGGAAAACATTTTGGAGGAAAAGACCACTCAACCGTAATACATTCAACAAAACTTATAGAAGACAAGATAAAAAGAGATGAGGAAATTAAAGAAAAGATTGAAGGCATAATAAAAACACTAAAAGGATAATTATTGATAGGTAATTATATTTGTGAAATAAGCCTTAATAAATCAGAAGGAGGAAGGGATGAAAATACAGGTTAAAAGAGAGGAAATATTAAAAGTGATCCAAAGAACACAGGGTATTGTAGAAAAAAAGAGCACTATGCCAATACTGTCTAATCTACTCATAGAAACAGAGAAGGGGGGAATAGACATAGTAGCTACAGACCTTGAGATAGGGATAAGGGATAAATGTCCTGCCACGGTCTTAGAAGAAGGTGGAGTTGCATTGTCTGCAAGGAAGATCTTTGAGATACTAAGAGAGATCAACGGTGAAGATATACTAATAGAGAAAGAGAATAATAATTGGGTGAAAATTACAAATGGACACAGTGAATTTAGAATAATGGGCATAGGAAAGGAAGAGTTTCCTGCCCTCCCTGAAGCTAAAGAGGCAACCATTTTAACACTGGATGCAGACCTATTAAATAAGATGTTGAAGAAGACGATCTATGCCTCGGGGGAAAGCGATAGCAGGTATGTTCTTAATGGTCTCCTCTTTGCACTAAGGCCTGCGGCGAAGAATATATCCCTTACTATAGTAGGAACTGATGGACATAGACTTGCTATCATTAATAAAAGTATAGAAGCAAATAATACGGGGTTAAAGGGTGAACAAAGCGTAATAATTCCTAAAAAAGCTGCAATTGAGATAAAAAAGCTACTTGACGAAGGAGACGAAACCCTATCTATCGGTCTCGACAAGAACCATATTATATTTAAAAGGGGTAATACAATACTCTTGTCAAGACTTATAGAAGGTAATTATCCAAGTTATGAACAGGTTCTTGTTACCACCCATGATAAAAAGATTGCCTTAAACAGAGATTTGTTTATGGGAGCATTAAGAAGAGTGTCTATTCTATCAAAAGAAAAGACAAATGCGGTTAAACTCGATATCGAAAAAGACAAAATATTGCTCTCCACGAGTAACCCTGATATGGGAGAGGCCAAGGAAGAGCTGAAGGCATCTTATAAAGGTGAGTCCTTGGCTATCGGGTTTAATGCAAGATATCTTATTGATGCCTTGGGAGCGATGGATAGCGAGAATATTACTATTGACCTCTATGATCCCTTGAGTCCTGCTTTCCTGATGGAAGAAGGAGAAACTGACTACAAGTGTGTTGTGATGCCAATGAGGATTTAATGGAAGAAAAATTAATAAAAGAGAAATACGATGCAGAAAATATAAAAGTCCTTGAAGGATTAGATCCAGTAAGGAAAAGGCCTGCTATGTATATAGGTAGCACCGGCAGTTCCGGGTTGCACCACCTTGTATACGAACTGATGGATAACAGTGTGGATGAGGCATTAGCAGGATTCTGCAAAAAGATCGATATCATAATCCATACCGATAACAGCGTGACTGTCATAGATGATGGAAGGGGTATACCAACCGGGATGCACTCCACAGGAAGAACAGCGGCTGAGGTGGCGCTTACAGAACTTCATGCTGGAGGGAAATTCGATAATAAGGCCTACAAGGTTTCAGGGGGGTTACATGGAGTGGGGGTTTCTGTTGTTAATGCCCTTTCAGAGTGGTTGGAGCTCGAGATAAAACAGAATGGTCTCGTTTACCAGCAGAGGTATGAAAGGGGTGTACCGCAGGATTCCCTCAGGGTTACAGGGAAAACAAAGGGATCGGGAACAAAGATAACCTTCAAGTCAGACCCAGAGATATTTGAAGAACTGGAATTCAGCTATGATGTCCTCAGCCAGAGGTTGAGAGAGTATGCCTTTCTCAATAAGGGGCTACATGTGTCGATACTCGATGAGAGGACAGATAAGAAGCAGAACTTTATCTATGAAGGTGGAATCAAATCCTTTGTGGAGCATCTGAACAAGAACAAGACACCTCTCCATCCGAAACCCATATATATTCAAAAAGAAAGGGATAGTATCTCTTTGGAGGTCGCCCTCCAGTATAATGATGGTTACACGGAAACCATATTTTCTTTTGCAAATAATATAAATACACAGGACGGAGGGACACACCTTATAGGTTTTAAGGCAGCCCTTACCAGAACGATCAATAGCTATGCTACCTCAAGAGGTCTTTTGAAGAATGGAAAAGAGACTCCAACAGGGGATGATATAAGAGAGGGGCTTACAGTAGTAATAAGCGTGTTACTTCAAAATCCCCAGTTCGAAGGGCAGACGAAGGCCAAACTCGGTAATAGCGAGGTTAAAGGGATAGTCGAGGCTGCAGTCAATGAAGGTCTTTTAGAGTTCTTAGAGGAAAACCCATCAACAGCAAAAAAGATAATCGAGAAATGTCTCCAGGCAGCAAGGGCGAGAGAGGCAGCAAGAAAGGCAAGAGAACTTACAAGGAGAAAAGGGGCTTTAGATGGAGGAGGGCTGCCCGGAAAACTTGCCGATTGTGCAGAGAAAGACCCATCCCTTAGCGAGCTCTTCATCGTTGAGGGAGATTCTGCAGGAGGCTCTGCCAAACAGGGAAGGGACAGAAAAAATCAGGCTATCCTGCCTCTCAGAGGAAAGATACTTAATGTCGAGAAAGCAAGGATAGACAAGATGCTATCGAGTGAAGAGATAAAAACAATGATTATAGCCCTTGGTACAGGTATAGGGAGTGAGGACTTTGACATTAATAAGATAAGATACCATAAGATCATTATCATGACAGATGCAGATGTAGACGGGGCGCATATAAGAACACTTCTTCTGACCCTTTTTTACAGGCAGATGCCACAGATAGTAGAAAAGGGATATCTTTATATAGCACAACCCCCTCTATTCAGAGTGAAACGTGGGAAAACAGAACGATATGTTCAAAATGAGGCATTGTTGAATGATATGCTTATTGAGATGGCGGCAGAGGAGATAGAACTCTCTACATCAAAAGGTGGTTCTCAGGCATCGTCTAACCTGACAGGAGGAAGACTCGTAACAGTCCTCAAGAAACTCATAGCCTTTGATAAAGTGATGGAAAGGTTCAGGAGAAGAAGGGGTGACCCCGAGATACTCATGGCATTTCTTCTCCAAAAGAATCTAAGTAAGGCAAGTTTAAAAGATAAGGAAGAGCTAAATCTGATAATTAAGGGAGCGAAGGCATATCTTTCAAAGACACTGAAAGAGCCGATAACCATACATCTTGAGAAAGATGAAGAACATGAGTCATTCAGGATCTCTGCCGAATACAAAAAGGATGGTGAGATTCACAGGCTTATCATAGATGAGGAACTTTTGTCATCATCAGAAATTAGAGAACTTCAGGGTCTGAGGTCTGCTATTGAGGCGATAGGAGAGGCGCCCTATAAAATGAAGGAGAAGGGCGAAGAGAAGGTTTTTAATTACCATAAGGACTTACTGGATTATTTACTTAATGTCGGCAAGAAGGGACTCACAATACAGAGATATAAAGGACTTGGAGAGATGAATCCAGAACAACTATGGCAGACAACGATGAACCCCGACACAAGAACTCTTTTGAGTGTGACAATAGAGGATGCAGTAAAGGCGGAGGATGTGTTCACAACCCTCATGGGCAGCCAGGTAGAACCGAGGAAGAACTTTATCCAGAGGCATGCCCTTGAGGTGAGAAATCTCGATGTATAAGAGATAGGATTCAAGGGGCAAAGATTTATTTGTCATTCCCATTTTAAAATAAAAAACCTATGCAGACACAGGAAAGAAAGATTCCAATAAATATAGAAGATGAGATGAAGACCTCTTACCTCGATTACGCAATGAGTGTAATCGTGGGTAGGGCACTCCCTGACGTAAGGGATGGTTTGAAACCTGTCCAGAGGAGGATACTTTATGCGATGTTCAGAGAAGGACTCCTGTCAGGGAAGAAATACTCGAAGTGTGCCGGTGTTGTAGGAGAAGTACTGAAGAAATACCACCCACACGGCGATATGGCTGTTTATGACGCCCTTGTGAGGCTCGCCCAGGACTTTAACATGAGGTATCCCCTTATAGACGGTCAGGGAAACTTCGGTTCTGTAGACGGTGACCCCCCTGCGGCCTACAGGTATACAGAGGCAAGGCTCATGAAGATAGCGGAAGAGATGCTTGCTGATATTGATAAAGAAACAGTAGAGTATGTCCCTAATTTTGATGGAAATACTGAAGAACCAACAATTCTTCCGACAAAAATTCCCAACCTTATGATTAACGGTTCCTCCGGTATTGCAGTAGGCATGGCAACGAATATCCCTCCACATAACTTAGGGGAGGTTGTGAATGGACTAATAACGATGATAGATGACCCTGAGGTAACGATTCAGGAACTAATGAAGGCTGTCAAAGGACCGGATTTTCCCACTGCAGGAATTATCTATGGTCTTGAGGGTATACATAATGCCTATACACACGGAAGAGGCCTCATACAGGTAAGGGCAAAGGCGTATATAGAGAAAGAGCCAAGGACAGAGAAAGAGAGTATTATTATCACGGAACTCCCCTATCAGGTGAATAAGGCAAGGCTTATTGAGAATATCGCCGAACTTATCAGGGATAAAAAAATAGAAGGCATAGGGGATCTCAGGGACGAGTCTGACAGGGAGGGAATGAGGATAGTGCTCGAACTCAAAAAAGGAGAACTGTCACCTGTGATCCTCAACCAGCTCTATAAACATACCCAGATGCAGTCTACATTTGGTGTAATAATGCTCACACTCGTTAACAATCAGCCGAGGGTGCTTAACCTCAAGAAACTATTAAGTGCCTTCCTACAGCACAGGCGAGAGGTAGTATTCAGGAGGACCACCTACGATCTGAGAAAAGCCGAAGAGAAGGCGCATATCCTCGAAGGACTTAGGATTGCTCTCGAAAACATCGATAGGGTGATAGCACTAATTAAGGCCTCTAAGACACCTGAAGAAGCAAGAGAAGGACTTATAGAGAAATTCAAGCTTACTTCAATCCAGGCACAGGCTATTCTTGATATGAAACTCCAGAGGCTTACAGGCTTGGAGAGGGAAAAGATAATGGAGGAGTATAAAGATACACTTAAAACAATAGAGTCCTTAAAGGCGATACTCGGGTCTGAGGCACTTCTTATGAAGATTATAAGAGATGAACTTCTCGAGATAAAGAAGGACTATGCCAATGAGAGACGGACAGAGATAGTCCCGGAGGAGAAAGAGATAAATATTGAAGACCTGATTGCAGAAGAAGAGATGGTAATCACCATCTCACATAGGGGTTACATAAAGAGGAACCTCTTAAGTCTCTACAGGAGCCAGAAGAGGGGAGGGAGAGGGGTAACAGGAATGGAGACGAAGGAGGAGGATTTTGTAGAGCAGCTCTTTACCGCAATGACACATGACCATATCCTCTTCTTCACAGATAAAGGGAAGGTCCATAGACTTAAGGTTTATCAGATACCTGAGGCAGGAAGGACCGCTAAAGGGAAAGCAATAGTTAACCTCCTTAATCTTGATTCTGAAGAGAAGATAACTAACATTCTTCCTGTTAAGGAATTCTCAGAGGGACTCTATCTCCTTATGGTAACAAGCAACGGGATTATAAAGAAAACTGCTTTGAATGCATACAGCAATCCGAGGGCAGGCGGGATTATTGCGATTACCTTAGATGAAGGCAACAATCTTATCGATGTAAAACTTACCGATGGAGACCAGGACATAGTCCTTAGCGCAAAGAATGGTTTATCTATCAGGTTTAAAGAGAAAGAAGTCAGGGAGATTGGGAGGGCAGGAAAAGGTGTAAAGGGTATTAACCTTAAAAAGGAGGACCAGCTAGTAAGTGCAGAGACTATCCTCAATGAAGATGTAGCTCTTCTTACGGTTACAGAAAAGGGTTTCGGGAAGAGGACCCCGATTTCAGATTATCCCATTCAGGGAAGAAGTGGTAAGGGGGTTATTACAATCAAGACTACAGAACGCAATGGCAAGGTAATAGGTATCGCTCAGATCTCCGATGAAGACGAAGTAATGATGGTGACCGCCGAAGGTAAGATCATAAGGGTTAAAGTGAAAGGGATTCCTATTATGGGAAGGAATACTCAGGGGGTGAAGCTCATAGAGATGGACCCCGGAGACAAACTGGTAAGTATTACAAAGGTTGTCGAAAAAGAAGAATAGAAAGAAGAATATGATGAATTCAACCTCTTTTATCAACTCACCTAAATATCCCATCCCTTTTAAAAAATAATGCTTGATCTAAGGTTTGTGAGGGAAAATATCGGTCTTGTCATAGAAGCCCTCAAAAACAGAGGGTACAATAGTTCATTCTTGGATGGATTTTTAAAAATAGAGAACGAGAGGAAGTCCCTCCTTCAGAAAGTTGAAAAGAACAGACAGCTCAGAAACAAAATATCCGAAGAAATAGGGGATTTAAATAGGAGAAAAGAAGACCCCTTATCCCTTCTGGGCAAGGCAAAAGATATTTCAGATAAAATTAAAAAGCAGGAGGGAAGGCTATCCAAATTAGAAGAGGATATAAAGGATTTTCTGCTTAATACACCCAATATGCCGCACAAGTCTGTTCCTATAGGCGTCAGTGACGAAAATAATGTGGAGATAAAGAGGTGGGGTGAAATAAGAAAGTTACCCTTTGAACCAAAGAACCACTGGGATATAGGGGAGGCGTTGATGATACTTGATTTTGAGAGAGGTTCAAAGATAGCAGGAACAAGATTTGTACTTTACAGGGGAATGGGTGCGAGACTCGAGAGGGCGCTAATTAATTTCATGCTCGATATTCATACAAAAGAAAGGG
>JACRGW010000026.1 GCA_016212195.1 Nitrospirota bacterium | reverse complement strand
TCTTCCTGTGTAAACTCAGTGGGTTTGTTCAAAAGCTCCAGAGGTAGTTCTATCTTCCCAATGTCATGAAAGAGTGTAGCCATACCAAGTTCGCCTAACTCCCTTCTGTGATAACCGAGACGCTGTCCCATTGCAATGGACAGGATTGATACATTGACAGAATGGTTATAGGTATACTCATCATAGGCCCTTAGAGTGGTAAGGCCGAGAAGTGTAGACTCCTCCTGAAGCATCAAGTCCACCATTGATTGCATAAGCCTTTTAGCCCTTTTTATACTCGAAGAGCTCTTTAATTTCGCACTCTCCATGATATCAGAGGCTACAGAGATCGTCTTGAAATATATGCGTTTTGCCATCTCCCGTGTATCTTCGAGTACATGGTCAAAATCCTCTACCTCTTCTTTAAGTCTATTTATTGTAAAATGTGTTACAGATAGCGATAATAGCTTGTTAATAAGCCCTTCAAATGGTTCAGGGGATTTTGGATCAGTGCTGATAAAGGCATATACAAATCGCTTTAGCTCGTCTGTAGATAGATTAACAGAGAATGTAATGGAACCTATCCCCCTTTTTTTCATCTCCTCCATTAAAAACATAGAGGCCAAAAAATTTTCTATATCTACCTTTATCTTTACATCATCTATAAATAGATATTCCTGAACCAGTCGAAGAGAAAAGGAGTCTCCTCCAACAAATAAGAGATTTATGGACTCCATAGCCTTATCTACCGTGTTGTTTAGTGCTACATTATTAAGGTCGTGTATAATTGCCGTCTTAAATAGTATATGGAGATTATTTATAAACTCTTTTCCTAAAGAACCTCTTTTTTCTTCGAACAGCCTGTCTTTCATCTCTTCTCCTTCTCTATCTCCTGTAGTGTGTCCTCGCATATCTTTTGTATACCTTTATCAGATAATGATATGCCTTCCCTCAAGATATCCAGGGCTTCTGGTGTAGGCATGCTTTTGAGTGCCCTGGCCGCATATACCCTCATCTCCTCAACCTTTGTCTTACCAAAGAGCCATGTACGCTTCATCAATGTCTCTTTCAGATACGGCAGGATATCTCTGGAACCTAATCTACCCAGCGTCTCAAAAAACTCCTTTTTTTCATAGACCTCTTTAGAATCAAAGGTATCACTTGATATAATATTTAATATAGTTGATACTGCCTTTTGATGACATAGGGTGACAAGATTTCTTAATGTCGTTATACGTACGGCGTTATTACTATCGTTAAGAAAGTTGATCAACAAATCCTTTGCCTCCTCACTCTTAATCTCTGTAAGTGTATGGACTATCTCCTTTCTTACCCTCGGTTCTTCATGATCTTTTATCTTCTTGAGATAGTGCACGGCCTTTGGATCTCTTATCTTGCCGAGTATATATACAATATTTCTAACTACATACCAGTTATTATCCTCTAACTTTTTCAGGAGTGGATCGATGTCATCTTTTGCAAGTATGGAAAGGGCATCGCAGAAGAGGCGCCGGGTCTTCATCTGGTCAAGTGTCCCCATCATGCTGGAAAGGGGTACAATAGCGTTTCTGTTAAGCATTGTAAGAAATGCAGATAGAGCATCCAGATCGTCTACCTTGTTTACATTTACGGATAGCGTAAGTTGATGTAGAAATTCCTCCTCACCGAAGGCATCGATTGCCTTCTGTACCTCCTGTGCATGTGCAGTGCTCATATTATTTTCATCCTTGGAAAGGGTCTTAAGGGTGGTCAAGATGGGTGTTACACGCCTGTAATCTCCTGATAGGATGAGGGTCTTTAGTGCCCTGCCTATATTTTTCATTATTTCAGAATAGCTATCAAGTTCTCTCTCTATCTGGAGTATATGAAAGAGGATATCTAACAATTCTGATATAAGGTCCATCCCCTCTTCCATTTCCATCTCCTGCTGGACCTTTTCTATCTCTTCAGGAGTCAGGATAAATATCTCAATGAATGGTTTCCCATATATATGTTCTATCTCAAGTTCAACCCCTGCAGACTCACACAAAGTATTTCCCTGAGGCTCTCCACCAACCTCAGTCTTATAGGCCATCTGGATGGCTTCTCTGTTAGTTCCTGCGGTTACATGCTTTTCGGGTATTGCTGTATGTCCTTCACCATCCTCTCCCCCTTCTACCACAGTATAAAGTATATTTTTAAAATTCTTTTCCCACAATATGGTGACAATATCATCATCTACCTCTTCACCTGCATAGTCTCCTCTAATAACATCTATAAAAGCGAGTATCTCGGGCTCGTTCAGTCCTTCAGTAAATATAAGCTCTCTTATCCCATCTCCATAGAGTTTGAAGGCTATACTCTCTTCTTTAGATGGTTGGGAATAAACAACCTCTCCCTCATATAATAGTTCAGACTGCTTTACCTTCAAGGTCATATCCCCATATTCATATAGGAATCTGGTGAACTTTTCCGTCAACTCGGCCACAAATTTCTGCCTCAGGGGGCTTGTGTCAGGGTAGAGCCTTAAAGTCTTGATGGCCTTTGAAAAGGTTTGAAGCACCTCTGTAGCCAATCTTATGCTATCCTTCTTATCTTCTTGCTCTTGCTCTTGATCTTTTGGATCTTCTAATCTAATACTATTCATACCTATTCCTTTTATTTTTTGTCATGCTGAACTTGTTTC
>JACRGW010000028.1 GCA_016212195.1 Nitrospirota bacterium | reverse complement strand
TTGTTCTTTTTTGCTCCCTCCCATGCGCCCCTGAAGCGAATCCATAATGTCTTTTAGCCTATTGTCTACGTCATGAAATCTTATGTGCGGCTCTGCAAGGTAAAGTTTGATATAAAGTTCCAGTTTTTGATCTGTAGTGTATTCAATGCCTTTGTCTTTTAATGCAGCCATAATGCTGGCATGAAGTTTTTTCCTCCATTTATTCCGGGGAGACTCATACCGAGGCAGACGAACTTTCAAGCTGAGCGGTTGTTTTGCCATTTATTATTCTCTATTATTTTTGGGTTAACAATTACTATACGAACTGTCGTATTTCCCGAAAACTGTCTAAACTATAGCACTGCCTAAATATCTTTACAAGCGGAAAAATCGCATAAAATCAATTCGCAGGGTATTTTACTATTTCGTATTTTGTGGTATTATGGACAAAAAACTGGGTCGGTATAATATGGCTAATTTGTCAGACGAAGCTCGGCAAAATCTGCCAGAGTGACCTGACCTCTATAGAACTGTTACCTGTAAATCTTCAGAAGATATTTTAATTAACCTCGCGTAATTTGGGTTTAAAGAATACGATATTTAAAAAAGTTACTGAAAAAGAGGAAACATAATTGGCTAAAAGGAAAATATATCTTGAAAACATCCCTCTCGCTGAGGCGTTGGAGAGATGGTGGAAAAAGCTCAAAGAGGCAGGCCTTGATAAACCCCTTGCAGGTGAAAGGATTCCTGTCGATAATTCTCTTGGCAGGGTGACTGCTGAGGCCGTATCAGCAAAGATATCTTCACCATTCTATCATGCCTCTGCGATGGATGGGTATGCGGTAAGGTTTGCCGATACATTTGGTGCAAGTGAGACTAAACCAAAGCGACTTCGTATAGGTAAGGAATCGGTCTATGTGGATACAGGTGACCCGATGCCTGAGGGCTTTGATGCGGTGATAATGATAGAGGATGTGAATATAATCACCCCCTCCCTAACCCTCCCCCCTCACCGGCCTCGCTCCGCGAAGCGGGGCGGGCGAGGGGGAGGGCAGGGGTGGGGGGAAGAATTCATCGAAATCATCGAACCGGCTACTCCGTGGCAACATGTTAGGACAATAGGAGAAGATATCGTTGCAACAGAGCTTATTCTACCAGAGAACCATATCATAAGGCCTGTGGATATAGGTGCCCTGCTTGGCGGTGGCATTACCGAGATTGTGGTAAGGAGAAAGCCGAAGGTTGTGATTATCCCTACAGGAACAGAACTTGTTGAACCAGGCGCAGAGCTTAAAAAGGGAAACATTATTGAGTATAACTCAAGGATACTCGGCGGGATGGTTGAGGAATGGGGAGGAGAGGCTATCAGGATAAAGCCTGTGCCTGATGATTATGATGCTATTAGAAAGGCTATCCTTGAGGCGATAGAAATCGGGGATATAGTCGTTATTAATGCCGGGGCATCATTGGGTTCAGAGGATTTTACTGCCTCTATTATAGAGGATATAGGAGAAGTTATTATTCATGGTGTTGCAATAAGGCCTGGTAAACCGGTAATCTTAGGATTGATGAATAAAAAACCTGTTGTCGGGATTCCCGGATACCCTGTTTCAGCTTTTCTTACCTTCAGGCTCTTTGTGAAACCTCTTATATATACCTGTCAGGGTAGAACAGTCCCTCCGGAAGAAAGAATCGAGGCAAAACTTTCCCGCCAGGTGGCATCACCTCTTGGTCAGGAGGAATTCCTGAGAGTGAAGCTTGGAGAGGTTGGAGGAAAGCTAATCGCAACTCCAGTATCAAGGGGAGCCGGGGTCTTAATGTCGTTGGTACGGGCTGATGGGATTGTGAGGATTTCTGCACAGAGTGAGGGTCTGGCTGCAGGCTCAGAGATTGAGGTAGAACTCCTTAGGCAAAAGGCTGATATTTTAAATACGATTGTATGTATCGGAAGTCATGATAATACTTTAGACCTTCTCGCAAATTATCTTAAGAAGAGGTATCCTGAGATGAGTCTCTCTTCTGCGCATGTTGGGAGTATGGGTGGGCTGATGGCCTTAAAGAGGGGAGAGGCACATCTTGCAGGGACACATCTCCTTGATGAAGAGACAGGAGAATATAATATTCCCTTTCTAAAGAGACTTTTAACCGAAAAGAAAATAGTCCTTGTTAATCTTGTCTACAGAGAACAGGGACTTTTAGTACTAAGGGGCAATCCGAAAGGAATAGAGGGATTTGAGGACCTGCAGAGAGATGATGTCATATTTATAAACCGTCAAGCAGGAGCAGGAACAAGACTTCTTACGGATAAGTCTCTTAAGGAGCTTGGAATAGAGTTGCGAGAGGTAAAAGGTTATGATCATGAAGAATACACACATATGGGAGTTGCCTCTGCTGTCCTTTCAGGTATTGCAGATACAGGTCTCGCCATACTATCTTCGGCAGTAGCCCTTGATCTCGATTTTATCCCTGTAGCTAAGGAAAGATACGACCTGGCTATTCCCGAAGAATTTTATAATTCTGAGATGATTAAACGACTCCTCGATATTATAAGGGACGATGAGGAGTTCAGGTCACATGTTTTGGCGTTGGGAGGGTACGATATCTCTGATATGGGAAAGGTTATCTATAAGGGTTGAAAAGGTCTTGACAAAAAGAAATGAAAATAATATCTTACTTATAATTTGAACTCTAAAATGGTCTAAATATGACGAAAGAAACTACTGTAAGCGAATTAACTGAAGAGGAAAGAAAAAGGATGGCCCTGTTTCCAATAGGTATTGCGGCTGAGTTACTTGGCGCAACAGACCAAACCTTAAGGATATACGAAAAACATGGTCTTATATCTCCTATTCGAAGGAACAAAAACAGGTACTATTCAGAAAACGACATAAAATGGCTTAAGTGTGTTAGAGATCTGATACATAACAAGAAGATAAGCATTGAAGGTGTAAAGAAGCTCCTAGAGTATGCCCCGTGCTGGGAGATAAAAGACTGCCCTCCCGACAGAAGAGATAGATGCTCAGCTTTGGTGGATAAGTCAAAACCATGCTGGGAATTGAACCGGATGAGATGTACTAAAGATCCGGATCAATACTGTGAGGAATGCATAGTCTATCTCTCCTTCTTAAAAAATAAAAATGAAAGTGAAAAAATAGAAACCCCTCAGCCTTAGTTTTTTTCTTGACAAAATAACACAATTCTGATAAAAATATAAGGTTTTTGCCTAAAAGGCTTTTGATAGATGCCTACTATAGCTCAATTAATAAGGAAAGGTAGAAGGAGTATTGGTCAGAGGACTAAGAGTCCTGCCTTAACGGGGTCTCCTCAAAAGAGGGGGGTATGCGTTAGGGTTTATACGACCACGCCTAAAAAGCCAAATTCTGCCTTGAGGAAGGTTGCAAGAGTAAGGCTAACAAATAGTATGGAGGTTACGACCTATATCCCTGGTGTTGGTCATAATCTTCAGGAGCATTCGATTGTCCTTATAAGAGGTGGAAGGGTGAAGGACCTTCCGGGTGTGAGATATCACATCATAAGAGGCACACTGGATACATTAGGGGTTGCTGATAGAAAACAGGGAAGGTCTAAGTATGGGGCGAAAAGACCGAAATAATAGTTACAAGTTGAAAGTTAAAAGTTTAAAGTTAAAAGGATAAATAAGAGATGCCGAGGAAAAGGGTAATAACAAAAAGGGGAATTTTGCCTGACCCAAAATATAATAATAAGCTCCTTGCAAAATTTATGAATGTGATAATGAAAAGGGGTAAAAAGAGTCTTGCTGAAAAGGTCTGTTATGGGGCGTTAGAGATAATAAAGACTAAAACAGGAAATGATCCTCTTAAAGTTTTTAAGTCTGCCATAGATAATGTAAAACCTTCAATTGAGGTAAAATCAAGAAGGGTAGGAGGGGCGTCCTACCAGGTACCTGTTGATATAAGACCTGCACGAAGGGTTGCCCTTGCTTTCAGATGGATTAATGGTTATGCAAGGAAAAGGGGAGAAAAGTCAATGGAGGAAAGACTGGCAGCAGAGATGCTTGATGCCTTTAATAATGTGGGATCTGCTGTCAAGAAGAAGGAAGATACACACAAAATGGCTGAAGCAAATAAGGCCTTTGCCCACTATAGATGGTAAGAGGAGAAATTTATAACCTTGACAAGGATACAGTTAGAAAGAACCCGGAATATCGGGATTATGGCTCATATAGATGCTGGAAAGACCACAACTACGGAGAGAATCCTTTACTATACTGGGGTCTCTTACAAGATGGGGGAAGTTCACGATGGGACCGCTGTTATGGACTGGATGGTTCAGGAGCAGGAAAGGGGGATTACCATTACCTCTGCTGCAACAACATGCCTCTGGAAGGATCACAGGATAAACATCATAGATACACCGGGCCATGTGGATTTTACTATAGAGGTAGAGAGGTCTCTAAGGGTTCTGGATGGAGCTATCGCTGTCTTCGATGCAGTAGCAGGAGTAGAGCCCCAATCTGAAACGGTATGGAGACAGGCAAACAAATATAAGGTTCCGAGGATTGCCTTCATGAATAAAATGGATAGGGTAGGGGCAGATTTCTTCATGAGTGTAAGTTCTATGGTAGAAAGATTGGGAGCAAATCCCGTTTCGATTCAGATACCTATTGGAAAGGAAGCAGGATTCAGAGGGCCAATTGATCTCGTTAGAATGAAGGCATACTATTTCGATGACGAAACCCTCGGTGCAAGATTTGTGGAGGATGAAATCCCTCAGGACCTTTTACCAATGGCAAAGGAGTACAGGGAGAAGATGATCGAGGCGATTGCTGACTACGACGAGAAGATAATGGAGAAGTACCTGAGTGGTAAGCCCGTTCAGGAAGAAGAGGTAAAGATGGCTATAAGGAAGGCGACCATAGATATGAAAATCACACCGGTGTTATGTGGGGCAGCATTTAAAAATAAAGGTGTCCAACTTCTTCTCGATGCTGTTGTCGATTACCTTCCTTCACCACTTAATGTTCCCCCCATAAAGGGAATAGACCCTGAAAGAGGGGAAGAAAAGGAGAGAAAGGCAAGTGATAATGAACCCTTTTCAGCCCTTGCTTTCAAAATTATGACGGACCCATTTGTAGGTCAGTTGACCTTTATCAGGGTATACTCAGGTACATTGAAATCAGGTTCTTATGTCTATAACCCCAAAAAGGGAACGAAAGAAAGAATTGGCAGGCTCCTTAAGATGCATGCAAACAAAAGGGAGGAGATAAAGGAGGTCTACGCTGGAGATATAGCGGCTGTGGTAGGACTTAGGGCTATGACAGGAGATACACTTTGCAGTGAGAATCAGCCTATAGTCCTTGAGGCAATGGAATTCCCGGAGCCTGTGATATCTGTGGCTATAGAACCGAAGACAAAGGTAGACGAAGAAAAACTCTCTATGTCCCTGGGGAAACTTGCACAGGAAGACCCATCCTTTAAAGTTTCAACAGACGATGAAACAGGGCAGACGATCATTTCCGGCATGGGCGAGCTACATCTCGAGATAATCGTTGACAGACTTATGAGGGAATTCAAGGTGGATGCGAATGTCGGAAAGCCACAGGTTGCCTATCGTGAGACTATAAAGTCAAAGGTAAAAGCAGAAGGCAAATATATACGGCAGACAGGCGGAAGGGGGCAATACGGTCATGTATATTTAGAGCTTGAGCCTCAGGAACAGGGCAAGGGCTTTAAATTCGAGAATAAAATAGTAGGTGGGGTTGTTCCGAGAGAATACATCTCTGCCGTTGAGAAAGGTGTGAAGGAGGCGCTGGAATCAGGGTCCCTCGCAGGTTATCCTGTTGTTGATGTGAAGGTCGCCCTTTTCGATGGCTCCTATCATGAGGTTGATTCATCAGAAATGGCCTTCAAGATTGCCGGCTCCATGGCATTTAAGGAAGGGACCAAGAAGGGGCACCCTGTCCTTTTGGAACCTGTAATGTCAGTAGAGGTGGTGGTTCCAGAGGAGTATATGGGGGACGTTATTGGTGACCTTAATTCAAGAAGGGGAAGGATTCAGAGGATGCAAGTTAGGGGGAAGGCACAGGTAATCGGAGCGCTGGTTCCCCTTTCTGAGATGTTCGGTTACGCTACGGTTTTGAGATCTAAAACCCAAGGCAGGGCAACATACACCATGCAGTTCTCCCATTATGAAGAGGTTCCTAAAAACATCTCTGATGAGATCATAGCAAAGGTAAAAGGGGAATAACGAAACAGTTACAAGTTAAAAGTTAAAAGTTTTTGGGAATTAACCTGTAACTTGCAACTTTCAACTTGTAACTGTTAAACAGGGAGGTATATATGGCAAAAGCTAAATTTGAGAGGAAGAAGCCGCATGTGAATGTAGGGACGATAGGGCATGTGGATCATGGGAAGACGACATTGACGGCGGCGATAACGAAAGTTTTGGCGTACAAGAAGTTAGCGAACTACATACCCTTTGAGGAGATAGACAAGGCGCCGGAGGAGAGGGAGAGGGGGATAACGATAGCTACAGCCCATGTGGAGTATGAGACAGAGGCGAGGCATTATGCCCATGTGGACTGTCCTGGGCATGCGGACTATGTGAAAAACATGATAACAGGAGCGGCGCAGATGGATGGGGCGGTACTTGTGGTTAGTGCCTCAGATGGTCCTATGCCCCAGACGAGGGAGCATATACTACTTGCCCGTCAGGTAGGGGTTCCTTATATAGTGGTATTTATGAACAAGGTGGACATGGTAGATGACGCAGAGCTACTTGATCTTGTTGAGCTTGAGGTGAGGGAGCTACTTTCCAAGTATAATTTTCCTGGGGACAAGATACCGATAGTGAGGGGCTCAGCGCTGAAGGCCCTATCATCGGAGAACAAAGACCAGAATGCCCCTGAGTATAAGTGCGTACATGACCTTCTCACCGCCATAGACAGCTACATACCCACTCCCCAGAGGGACATAGACAAGCCCTTTTTGATGCCGATAGAGGATGTATTTTCGATAAGTGGGAGGGGCACAGTAGTTACGGGCAGGATAGAGAGGGGAGTGATAAAGGTAGGGGATGAGATAGAGATAGTAGGTATAAAGCCCACCCAGAAGACAGTAGCTACAGGGGTAGAGATGTTCAGGAAACTCCTTGACCAGGGGCAGGCAGGGGACAACATAGGGGCCCTTCTAAGGGGTACGAAGAAGGAAGAGGTAGAGAGAGGGATGGTCTTGGCGAAGCCAGGCAGTATCACTCCTCATACGAAGTTCAAGGCAGAGGTATATGTACTTACGAAGGAGGAGGGTGGAAGGCACACGCCCTTCTTTAATGGGTATCGTCCCCAGTTCTATTTCAGGACTACCGATGTTACAGGTATTGTAAAGCTTCCCGAGGGTATTGAGATGGTGATGCCTGGTGACAACATTTCTGTAGTGG
>JACRGW010000027.1 GCA_016212195.1 Nitrospirota bacterium | reverse complement strand
TTTTCGTTGGGTTTCTTCCAAAAAAACGGACTGCGAGGGAAAAGACCCTCAGGATGTTTTCTACAATAGATCATACAATAATCCTTTATGAGTCACCTCACAGGATTCTTAAGACCCTCAATGAGATAAGAGAAATCTTCGGTGCGAGGAGGATTGCTGTTGCCAGGGAGTTAACAAAGATACATGAAGAGGTTATAAGGGGAACTGTTTCAGAGGTAATAGATAGGTTAGGGACACGACCTAAGGGCGAGATAGTCCTGATTATCGAAGGGAAAAGAAAAGAGGAGGTTCATCATGAGGCTTAGACCATGGGCACTCGGGGTTTCTATAGGGATAGTATGGGGAGGATCGATATTCGTTACAACATTTATCTCTTACTACACGGGATATGCAAAGGAGTTTCTGGAGGTTCTGGCTGTCTCTATATATCCAGGCTATGAGATCACCCCTGCCAGAAGTTTTTTGGGATTGTTATACGGATTCCTCGATGGCCTCCTGAGCGGGGCACTGATAGGGTGGTTATATAATAAACTGACTAAGAGTGATGCTGGATGATAGAGGCATCAAGACAGAGGATTCCTGGTTTTACTGTATCATAAGTTTCTCCTCATCCCTTTAACCCAGAATCCTCGTTATCTCTTTTCTGAGGGTCTCCCTATCGATAGGTTTTGCGACAAAACCATCGGCAATCAAATCATGTTCCTCCCTTGCCTTTTTCCAGTCATCAAAGGCGCTCGTTGCTATAACAGGTATATCCTTTGTCTCGGTGTATTCTTTCAGTTTTTTTGAGAATTCGAATCCTGTCATGTAGGGCATCATCACATCGGTAATTATCAGGTCAAAATATGGGTCCCCGGCAAGGATTTCGAGTGCCTCATCACCATCATTTGCCAATACTGTCTCGAAACCCATAGATATAAGAATCGCCTCAAAGACCCTCCTGCTCTTGCTATCATCGTCAACGATAAGCACCCTCTTAGACATGGTCTCCTCCTCCACATAGTTTCATCATGTTTTTTATCCTATCCAGACTACTTTACCGAAATCCTTTATACCTTCAACGATGTGGTTAGTAGTGCCTCGATGTCCAACCTTAAGTTCTGATTCAATGTTATAGTGTTTAAGACAAGTACCACAGGAGTATATCTCAACACCCATCGCCGCAATATCTTTGAGTATAGGGATTATATCTGTATCGGTTGTTGTAAGCTTTACTCCTGTATTCAGGAAAAATATGGTATGGGGGGTCTCCTTCGTTACCTTCATCGTCTCAAAAAAACCCTTCATCAGGATCTTTCCAAGTCCTTCTTCCCTGCCCAGGGCATCCGTCCCGACGATAAGTAGTATATCTTTCTCCTCTGTCTTTTCCCCAAACTCTGAACTCTTAACTCCTAACTCTGAACTTTCAACTTCACAGGCATATCCCTTGACAAGCCTTACCTTCCAGTAATTATCGATATTTTCCGTTTCTACATAAAGGGAATTCTTTGAGGCAAACCTCGAAAGGTTTTTAACCGCTGCCTCATTATCAACAAGGATTTCTACAATGCCCTCGCCTATTTTTGCTAATGACTCTTCTGCCATAGTCACTGGTTTCGGGCACCCAAGGCCCCTTGCATCGATGAGCATAAAATACCCCTCTCTAAAACTCACATTTCTTCAAAATCTTTATAGAAAATTATAAATCATCCCTTTCTCAAAGTCCAATAGTTATTATTGATAGATTAAATGGAATATATAGAGAATAACTTTAGAATAAAATAAAGATTGTCTTTAATAAACCTATGATATAATTATGATCAGAAAAACCACTGAATTTAAAAATACTTTTAGCTTATATATAATAATTCCATTATGAAGAAGATATTGGTTGTTGATGACGACAATGAAGTGAAAGATATCCTATTGGAGATGTTAGAGAAAAAAGGCTTTTCCCCGATAGGTGTCTCAGGTGGCAGGCAGGCTATCAATATTTTCAACAGGGATACCCCAGATGCGGTACTCCTCGATCTCAGGATGCCTGACATGGATGGCATTGAGACAATGAAAGAACTTAAAAAGATAGACCCTGATGTCCCTATCATCATAATAACCGCCTATGGAGATATTCCCACAGCAGTTGAGGTTATTAAACTCGGCGCCTATGATTTTTTAGTCAAACCAATTAAGACCGACATACTTTCTGTAATACTTAAAAGGGCGATAGAGAAACTTGAGTTAAAGAGGGAAATAAAACGTCTCAACACTGCTTTTACTGCATCCCTTGAATACATGTTTGGAAGAAGTCAGATTATGAAGGAGATTATAAAACAGATATATCAGGTTTCACAGAGTGCTTTTTCTACACTCCTTGAGGGTGAAACAGGGACAGGAAAATCCTTCGTAGCAAGTATTATACACAACCTGAGCAAAAGGGCAGAGAAGCCATTTGTGAAGGTAGATATAGGCACGATTCCTGAGACACTTATAGAAAGCGAACTCTTTGGTTATGAGAAGGGTGCATTTACAGGTGCTGAAAAGAAAAAGATAGGTTTCTTTGAGATCGCCGATGGCGGCACTATCCTTATAGAGGAACTGGAGAACATCCCTCCTTTTATACAGGGTAAGCTCCTGAGAGTAGTAGAAGAAAAGAGTATCTATCACCTCGGAAGCACCAGCCCGACAGATATCGATGTCCGTATTATCTCATCAACTAACATGGATGTAAGGCAGGCCCTAAAGGATAAGAGGCTCAGAGAGGATCTCTTTTTTCGCCTCAGTGAATTCATGATAAGTCTTCCACCCCTGCGGGAACGGTTAGAAGACTTACCTTTTCTTGCCCAGAGATTCCTTGAAGATTGCTCCTCAGAACTCGGGAAAGATATAAAGGGGATTTCCGATAATGCGATGAACCTATTGCTCGGATACCACTGGCCTGGCAATGTGAGAGAGCTTAAGAATGTTATTAAAAGGGCGGCACTACTTTCCTACAATGATGTAATCATGCCTGAACATATAGAATTTTTAACATTGGATAAAACTGATGATAAAAAGCCTGCCTCTCTTTTACCGCTTAAGGAGCTTTCCGCACTCGTTGTAAAGGATGCTGAGAGTAATGCTATAAGACAGGCACTGAGACTTACAGACGGAAATAAATCAAAGGCAGCATTATTACTCAAGATTGATTACAAGACCCTCCTTACAAAGATAAAGGAATATGGCATTCAGTGAGAATTAAGGAAATCATTCCATAATTATGGAATGATTTCCTTAATTCTCCTCTCTTCATCCTGTAATTAGACCTTTAAAAATCAATTTGTTATAGTTATAAACTACCTGGCATTCTTTTTGCATATAATACACTATTTAAACATTTTATTATACCTTTGAATAATAAAGAGGACGAAATAGATGATTAAAATGGGTATTAAGGTCAAGATTATAATCCTGGTTTTAATAACTGCCCTGCCATTATTCACTGCAGCCCTTTACCATGAGTTCAAAAATCTACGAAGTGCCAGGAGTGATGCACAGAAGTGGATCCTCCATCAGGCACACATGGTCTCTACTGAAGTGGATACCTTTCTCAATGGAAGCGAGCGACTCCTCATAGCCCTGTCCGAGATCCCGGAGATAAGGAATCAGGAGTGGAAGAAGTGCAGAGATATTTTTTCAAGGCTCAAGCCCCAGTATCCCTATTATGAGAACATCTTTGTCATAGACAGGGAAGGCTGGGTTCGCTGTACTGCAGTAAAACAGGAGAAACCCACTTATGCCGGAGACCGCTCCTTTTTCAAAGAGGTGATGAAAACAGGTAAATTCACAGTAGGTGAGGTGCAGATTGGCCGCATAACCGGCAAACCGGTTATAATCATCGCCTACCCTGTTAAGGCCTATTCGGACAGAAAGATAGGAATGGTCGGTGCAGCCATCTCTCTGATTAGAGTGAAGGAAATCTTCGGTCACCTGCAGCTAAGAGAACATGAGGTGGTGACTCTGATAGACCAGAAAGGAAGGATTATTACCAGTTCATCAGAGCCTGAAACCCTGATTCTAAAGGATGTAAGCAAAGAGAAGTGGTTCAAGGAGATTGTCAGGAAAGGAAGCGGAACTTTCAAGTTGGAGTATCTCGGTGTAGAGAGGCTGACCGCTGTTTCCTCCCCTTCAAAGGTAAAATGGTATGCATCCGTAGGTGTTCCATCCGAAGAAATCTATTCTCCAATACGGAAGGATATCCTGCGTAGCATATCTTTCAGCCTTCTCATATTAGTTTTAGCACTCGCTATATCATGGTTGTTCGGCAACCGTATTGTCTCTCCACTTTCAAGGCTTGCTCATGGAGCGAGAGAGTTGAGTGCAGGCGGGCTGGGTATAAAGGTTGAGGTCAGGACAGGAGATGAACTTGAAGATCTGGCAGGGAGTTTCAATCAGATGAGCGTCGAGATAAAGGAGAGGGAAGAGGCCCTGCGGGAAGGTGAGGAGCATTTCCGCTCCCTTGTGCAATCAGCCGTTGACGGGATCATCTCTGCTGACAGCAGTGGGAAAATCATATCCTGGAACTCGGGAGCGGAAAAGATCTTCGGCTATGCAGAGGAAGAGGTGATTCTTAAGCCTTTAACCATATTGATACCTGAGCGTTACAGAGAGGCTCATCAAAAAGGGTTTGAACGGATGCATTCAACAGGGGAGTCCCGCATAGCCGGAAAGATATTAGAGCTCAACGGTCTCAGGAAAGACGGAGGCGAATTCCCCTTAGAGATTTCCCTCTCCCTCTGGAAGTTTCGGGAGGAGACTTGTTGCACTGCCATAGTTCGCGACATCACTGAACATAAGAATCTCGAGGAACAACTCCGTCATGCCCAGAAGATGGAGGCGATTGGCCAGCTTGCAGGCGGCATTGCCCATGACTTTAACAATATGCTGAATGCAATAATAGGGTTTGGAAGCCTCATGGAGATGAATATGAATAATGATGACCCTAACAGGACCCATCTAAAAGAGATACTCGGTGCAGGAGAAAGGGCAACCCATCTGACAAAGGGTCTGCTTGCATATAGCAGGAAACAGATAATCGATCTAAAGCCTGAGAATCTGAATGAGATCATAAGGGCCGTAGAAAAATTTTTAAGAAGTATTATAGGAGCGGATATAGAATTAAAGATGATACTTTCAGATAAGGAACTGATAGCAATGGTAGACAGCAGTCAGATCCAGCAGGTCCTTATGAACATCGCAACCAATGCGAGAGATGCCATGCCTGACGGAGGAGAGTTAATCATTGAGGCAGGGATTGTGCAGATGGATGAGAAATATGTAAAGATGCATGGTTATGGAGAGTTAGGGTTTTATGCCTTAATATCCATAACAGATACAGGCATAGGTATGGATGAAAAGACTACGAAAAGGATCTTCGAGCCCTTTTTTACAACAAAAGAGACAGGAAAGGGCACAGGACTTGGCCTTTCGATAGTCTACGGCATAATAAAGCAGCACGGTGGTTTTATCAATGTCTATAGCGAGCCGGGCAGAGGGACGACATTTAAGATATATCTTCCATTTATTAAATCGGATGTTGAAGAAGCAGGGACTATCCAGGAGACCGCTCCATACCCGGCAGGAGGAACAGAGATGGTGCTTATAGCAGAAGATAATGAGGCAGTCAGGAAACTGATAAGGGATGCGCTTGAGAGATTCGGATATAAGGTCATAGCAGCAGAGGATGGAGAGGATGCGATAGAGAAGTTCATGGAGAATAAAGAGGAAATCCGGCTCTTACTTCTTGATCTCATAATGCCCAGGAAAAACGGAAAAGAGGTTTATGAAAAAATAAAGGAGATAAAGCCTGACATAAAGGCGATATTTCTGAGCGGGTATACAGCAGACATTCTTTTTAAAAGGGGAATACTCGATGAGGGATCAGACTTTATCCTCAAGCCTGTCTCACCGAGAGAGATTTTAAGAAAGGTAAGAGAGGTGCTGGATTCAATCTGATCATAGTCAGGATCTAAAAACCTTTTTCATATATATCCATTATTTATAGATGTCATTCTGAACTTGTTTCAGAATCTCTTAAAATAAGACCCTGAAACGAGTTCAGGGTGACAAATACTATTCTTTTATTGTGATCATTTATAATTTTATGGTAAATCATAACTGAAAATACTCTTTTACTAATTCGGGATAAACTAATGGATTGAATAAAATATTTGTCATGATATAGCACTCATGTGTACAGTAGCAACCGTTTTTCTGAATTGAATGGGTGACCCTTCTCGCCCCTTCGCTCTGCAATAACTCTCTTACATCATAATTATATTCTCTGAGATTCCCCATCTTCTTATTAAAGGATTCGCAGGGATAGACATTACTTGTCTCTGTCAGGACGAGGTTCAATCTCCCAGCATAGCAGGGGATCATCTTATGCCCTTCTTTCATAGTCTTATATATAATTCTCCGCTGTAAGATGTCCTGCGCAGCCTTGACCTTCGCCCCCCTGAAGTTATATATACCTGATACCCTATTCTTCAGATTCCTCTCCATCTCCTCGATCGTCTGCCTGTACTTCTCTATATTCACCTCTTTATATCCGCTATCTATATCGCCCCTTACCAATGAAACTGTGTGTGTATTTATCCTTCTCATGCCATTAACAAATCTGATTATCTCTGACATATTATCCTGGTTTGGAGAACAGAAGACCGTATTTATCCCGAGATCGAAGTTCCTGTATTTATCGAGGAGACCAGAAAGTAGATTATAAGTCTCTATTACCTTTTCGAAACTGCCTTTTACACCGCGGAGGTCATCGTGTAATCCATCAAGCCCATCAATAGAAAGTTTTACCACAACTGTACTCTTCTTACATTCTTTAAGTATTTCCTCTATATTTTTATAAATCACCTCCGGAAGAAGTCCATTAGTCGGATAAAGGATTATTGCAGGTTTATTATTTTTATAGAATATCCTGCTTATTTCGGGTAAATCCTTTCTCAGAAATATCTCTCCTCCGGAGAAGGCAAGCCAGAGCAGGTTTCCAAAGGAAGAGGATATCTTTTCAATCTCATCTAATGTGAGTTCTCCCTGAAATCCCCCCTCCCCCCCTTTATTAAAGGGGGGTAAAGGGGGATTATTTCTCTCATCCCTGTAGATATAAAAACAGAACGGACAACTGGCATTACATCTTTTTGTTATGAAGAAGGTCAATTGTATCGGTCTCCTCTTCCAGAATATAGAGCCAATATGTCGGAATGGTGAATACATCATCTCAACCCTCTTCGAATCCTGAAAACCCTGAGATAAGTTAAGACCCCGGCAAAGGCGCCTGCCCCTACCCCAAGAGGATATACCATTGTGTAATAGAGTATTGCGAAAAAAGTAAAGAAAAGACCCTTTGTCTCATAAAAGGATTTAATTAATCTTTTATTTAAATATAAATTCATTCCGAGAATGAATGGTATAGTAATAAAAAAAACAGATACTCCGGAAAACAGGTATATGAAAACAAAAAGCAGGGTAAAGAAGTATGATAGGACATTGATCTTCAATTCTACCGAAGCGGTTCCTGAATCTTTAAGCAGATCATGGTTCCTTATGGAATATATAGTCCAGTACATAGACTTCCTCGCTGCATTCTGAAGTGATCTCAATAAGGAAAAACTAAATATATGCTGGACAAGTATTTCGGGATTAATAATAAGCCTGTAGTCTGCCTTTCTGAGTCTGTGGGTGAATTCCACATCCTCAAGGATGGGAAGAAAAAAACCTTCCTTAAATCCACCGTTATCTCTGAATATCTGTTTATCTATGATCATCGCATGGGTGGCGATATAATCAGGCCTATCTCTATGCTTTGTCTCAGAGTAGTTTATGAATATGGACTGGAAGGTGCTGAAAAAATCATCGTCGTAGGGGATCTTAGTATAGGTGCCTCCGATTATTCTGTTTCTATCTTCAGAAAATGCAATGTCCGCTAAAGCGAGTGTGTCCCTCTGTAAAAGACAATCGGCATCAACAAAGAAAAGGATTTCTCCTCTGCTGTTCTGCACGCCTATATTCCTCGCATTAGATGCACCTAAATGCCTATCAATCTGAACCAACCTGCAGGGGTATCCCTTTATGATCTCCACTGAGTTATCCCTTGAACAATCATCAACAACGACGACCTCAAAATTCTTATACCTCGAAGATAATATCGATTCAAGACATTTACCTATAGTCGAAGCCCCGTTAGAATTGGGGATGATAACTGATATGTGTTTCTCATTCTTCATAGGGGTTATAAATTATAACATATTTAAGTATCATTACTTTTGAAAGAACCTTTCTCTCCTAATTTTACAACATAGCTAATTTCTGATATAATCAAAATTAAATTTGATTATTACCTGTAGATTCTGTTGTCATTCCTGTGGAAA
>JACRGW010000029.1 GCA_016212195.1 Nitrospirota bacterium | reverse complement strand
TATGCTACTTGGTGGATAAGACAGGCCATAACAAGGGCGATTGCTGATCAAGCAAGAACTATAAGAATACCAGTCCATATGATAGAGACTATCAATAAACTTATAAGGACTTCCCGCTGTCTCGTTCAGGAACTGGGGAAAGAACCATCAGCCGAAGAGATTGCACAAAGGATGAATCTCCCTTTAGAAAAGGTAAGGAAAATCTTGAAGGTAGCCAAGGAGCCAATATCTTTAGAAACACCTATAGGTGAAGAAGAAGACAGTCATTTAGGAGACTTTATTGAGGACAATAAAGCTCCGTCGCCAATGGAGATAGCGATAAAAACCGATCTAAGGGATCATGTTAAAAGGATCCTCCAGACTCTAACCCCAAGGGAAGAAAGGGTGCTGAGGCGCCGATTTGGTATCGGTGAAACCGTTGACCACACATTAGAGGAAGTCGGTCTGGAATTCGATGTAACCAGGGAAAGAATCAGGCAGATCGAGGCTAAAGCCTTAAGAAAATTAAGACATCCAAGCAGAAGCAAAAGGCTCAAAGTCTTTGTGGAAATACCTTGACAATAAGTTTAGATTATGAAAAAATATGTTTTTATAGGGCCCATAGCTCAGCTGGAAGAGCTACCGGCTCATAACCGGTTGGTCCCAGGTTCGAACCCTGGTGGGCCCACCAGAGGGGAGTTTATGTATAAAAAATTAAACTTCCATTATGAGCAACGATTCTATGATTCAGTTGGAAGAGAAGACTAAAAAGGTAATCGATGAGCTAAGGCTTCTGAAAAAACTTCAAGGATTAGACACAAGACTATTTATCCTGAGGGATGATAAGGTAGAAATTCCACACTCGATAGAGGCACTGCTGT
The DNA here is from genome assembly GCA_016212195.1 of Nitrospirota bacterium. Classification (GTDB taxonomy): domain Bacteria; phylum Nitrospirota; class Thermodesulfovibrionia; order JACRGW01; family JACRGW01; genus JACRGW01. The sequence continues at coordinate 7,484 of JACRGW010000029.1, read as the reverse complement.
TCTCACTCAAGAGGGAAAAGGATAAGATAGAAGAAAGAAGATCTGAATATGAAAGGTTTAAAAAGCTAAAAAAAGAAAAAGAGACGACATTAGACGATAGCTTAGAGAGATTAAGAAAACTGAAGGCCCGTATCACTGAGATTAAAACAAATAAGGAGTATCAGGCACATCTAAAAGAGATAGAATTAGCGGAGAAAGAAAATAGGGATATCGAAGATGAGATACTCTCTCTCATGGAAAAGATTGAAGACTCTTATAAGTTGGTAGAGATAGAAGAAAAAAGATATAACGAAGTGGCAAGAAGATTTGAAGAAGATAGAAGAAACTATGAGGAAAAAGAAAAAAGGATTGATAAAGAGATAGAAGAATTAAAAGAGAAAAGGGAAATTATAGTATCAAGTATACAGAAGGAGAACTACGATAACTATTCTAAGATATTGAGGGTTGGTAAGGGTCTTGCAATAGTGCCAATAAAGGAAGGCTCCTGCAGTGGTTGCCATATGAGTCTTCCCCCTCAGGTAGTTAATGATGTGAGGAAGAATGAAGAAATAAGAGAATGTTCTAACTGCCACAGGGCACTTTATTACGAGGGTATTGAAGGATTATAGCGAAATTTCTCAAAAGAGTCTGCCTTTTCAGAACCCCCTTAGAGAAGAGGACTTTCTGCTTCTCTATATAGACGGTGCATCGAGAGGGAATCCCGGAGAGGCAGGGGTTGGGATAGTAATAAAAGAGTCTAATAATAAAACAATAGCGGAGGTATCAAAATATATTGGGATAACTACAAACAACAGAGCGGAATATACAGCACTCATTGAAGGTTTAAAAGTAGTTACAAGACTAAAAAACCATTCACAGTCCACAGTTCACGGACCTCGGCGAGCTCAGTCGAGCAGTTCACGGTTAAGGGTCTTTAGTGATTCAGAGCTTTTAGTCAAACAACTTAAAGGGCAATATAAAGTAAGAGATAGAAATATTAAAAATCTCTATCATAAGGTTTCAGTACTGCTGAATGATTTCGAAGACGTAGAAATAAAACATATATCGAGAGAGAATAACAAAGAGGCAGATAAGCTGGCCAATAAAGCGATAGATGAAAATAACCGAGGTAGGCTAGATGATCGCTCTACCCATAAATAGTGGTAGGGAGGAAAGTCCGAGCTCCATAGGGCAAGGTGCTCTGTAATACGGAGTACTCCGCTCCTTCAAAAAGAATGAGTGGGGTAAGGACAGTACCACAGAAAGGGAAACCGCCCCTACAAGGGCAAGGGTGAAAAGGTGAGGTAAGAGCTCACCAGTATCATGGGTGACCATGGTAGCTTGGGAAACCCCACCTGGAGCAAGACCAAATAGACCCCGCTCTCCAGTAATGGAGAAAAGGCTGCCCGTCTGATATCCCCGTCCTTAATGGATCTGGGGAGGGGGGGTGGGTATGGTCGCAAGATCCTCATAGTAATATGAGGGCAAGAGGAATGATCATCATCCAGTTATAGTTTCAATAAATGGCTGGAAACAGAACTCGGCTTATTGCCTACTTCGGTTTTAAACTTATCCTGAAATTTGTTCAGGAAGGGATTTAACCTTTTACATTTTTGGAGGTTTTGTGATGGATGATCATAAGTTAAAGGTCTTTTGCACAGTTGCAGAAACAAAAAGCTTCTCTAAGGCATCGGAGATTATTCACCTCACCCAGCCTGCTGTAAGTCTTCAGATTCAGGCCTTAGAAGAAATTTATGGGACAAGACTTTTCGACAGATCAAATAATACAGTTGTTTTAACACGCGCTGGCACCCTCCTTTACAAATATGCAAGAGAGATATTAGCACTTTATTCCTCTGCAGAGAAAGAAATTGGAGAGATAACCGGTTTAGTCAAAGGAAATCTCTCTGTTGGGGCAAGCACTACAATAGCGAATTATCTCCTTCCTGCAGTGATAGTTGCTTTCAGAAAAAAATATCCTAAAATTAGGGTCAATCTCCAGGTAGGAAATACCAAAGCGGTGGTAGATTTCCTCAACTCAGGCAATATAGATATAGGTCTTGTAGAAGGAGATGTCCAGAGACAGAAGATAGTTAATGAAAAATTTCTTACAGATGAGCTCGTCCTTATCATGTCTCCTGCCCATCCATGGGCAAAAAGAAGAGACATTTCTATATCTGAGATTACTCAGGAACCCTTCATTATAAGGGAAGAAGGATCAGGAACCAGGCAGATGATCGAAAAGAATCTCGAGAAACAGGGTATATCCCCTCAGGATTTAAAGATCTCGCTCATACTTGGAAGTACAGAGGCTATAAGATCTGCTGTTGAGGACGGTATGGGGGTTTCTATCATTTCTGCCTGGGCAACCAAGAAAGAGGCAAGGTATGGTACCCTGAAGATTGCTACATTCAAGGATATAAAACTCCTCAGAGATTTCTCATTGATATTTCCTAAGGGGTACATCAAAAGCCATACAGTCGAACAATTCCTGGAGTTTCTGAAGATTTATCCCTTTGATGAACTCCTGAATCTGAGGAGTGAAATATACCCAACGAGAAAAGGCGGGGATTCGGTTCAATCAGTCGAATCTTTAATCTCTTAATCTGCATAAACCCTGTAATCAATATCCTTGAATATATTATTCCTCCACTCAAGATCACTAAGCCAGATCTCGTCTATCCTGTCTCTCTCAATATCTTCATAGAGTTTAATAAAGTTAAGTATATGTTCCTTCGTTCTCTTATTGGCATATTCTACAGCTGTTTTTGTCTTCATTATGAATGCCCAATCCGAGCTTTGGGCAAGGAATAACTCCCTCACTGCCTGATTAAGCGCCCTCCGTTTAAGTCCATATTCATTCGGGTAGACTCGGGCAAGCTCAACCATCCTTTCAGATGCCTTATGGAGATGCCGATACATCCAATCGTTACTTCCCTCAAGCCAGACCTCACTATATCCTTTCCAGCCCCAGCTTGACATCGTTGGAGTGGCAATCTGATTTACAGGATTTTCTCGAAGATATTCAGAGGGTGTAACCAGCCTAATAGTCCTCTGGTCATAGAATATCTTTCTGATTAAATAACCTAACCACTCAGGTCCCTCAAACCACCAGTGACCAAATAGCTCTGCATCATAAGGGGATACGATGATTGGCTTCTTGCCGAGGAACCTGTGGAGATGCTCTATCTGTCTTTCCCTGTTAAACATAAAATTCCCTGAATGCTCTGCGGCTTTCTCTAATGCCCAAGCCCTGACATAGGGTTCCTTGTGGTCACCTTTACCTGTAATCCTGTAATATTTAATACCTGTATTTATCCTTATGCCGTCAGGATGTATAAAGGGTTTTATATATTCATAATCGAGATCAAAACCGATATCTCGGTAGAACTCTCTGTATTTATAATCACCGGGATAACCATCACTAGAACTCCAGACCTGCTTCGAAGATTCTACATCCCTTCCAAAGGCAGCAACACCACTCGGGCAGTAAATTGGGGCGAAGACACCATATCTCGGTCTTGGACTCGCATAAAGAATACCATGCGTGTCAAGGAAAAAATATTTTATCCCTGCTTCACCGAGCATCTCATCTATCCCTGGGTAGTACCCGCATTCAGGGAGCCAGAATCCTTCAGGATTCTTTCCAAAATGACTTCTATAATCATCCACAGAAATCTGTATCTGAGCCTTCACTGCCTGCCTATTTACAATCATATTAGGGAGGAAACCATGGGTGGCACCACTCGTAATAACCTCAATCTTACCCTCATCTTGAAATCTCCTGAAGGCAGAGACAATATCCCTCCCATATCCTTCATAGAGTTCTCTAATCCTGAGAAACCTTTTATAGTACATTTCAGACAGTGGATAGAATTCTCCACCTTTAGTCCTGCCCATTTCATTAAGGGATAGTTCAATAAGTCTGTTCAGGTGTTTCTGATAACGGTCCTGGAGGAGACTGTCCTTAAGCATCGAAATAAGTGGCGGTGTGAGGGAGATGGTAATCCTAAAATCTACTCCATCCATCAGTAAGGCTTCAAAGACATCTAAAAGAGGCAGGTAGGTCTCGGTTATCGCCTCATAAAGCCAGTTTTCTTCCAGAAAATATTCGTGCTCTGGATGCCTCACGAAAGGAAGGTGGGCATGTAGCACAATTACGAGATAACCCTTTTCCATTATTTCTTAAGAGAGAATATTTCCGCAGCGAATCTCTTCTTTATAATTTCACGGAGTTCTGGTGAAGAAAGGCCGAACCCGTATCCACCGGAGAGTGCGAAGACCTTTCGGAATTCCTCTTCCATGATCATAAACCGTTCGTCAATAATTTCTGAGACCCTGTCCCTTGGTGTGGTTATCATATTTGAACGGGCTATAGTAATGAAAGATCCCTGAGGTGTGAGCAGACCGAGATCTACACAGAAGGTATGGTCAGGCCTTCCAGGTTCGATATACCAGTTTCCTATTCTATCATATACTCCGATATTGAAGGAACTGAGTGCATTCTTCCCGTTGAAATCAATACCAGTAATATCATAGACCCTAAGTGTGAGATTAGCCTCTTGTCCTGCCTTTGTCCTCGCTGCCTCAAGGGTTTCTGGAGTTACCTCCCAATAGACAAAGGCCCAGTTTGGATCCCTCGCCATAATCACTATCTTGTTCTCACCATATTCACCCGGAAGTTCTTCTTTCAAAGGATAGCGGACTTCTTCAGGCTCAAAGTATTTGGACTCCTCGATCTCCTCTTCAGGGGTAAATATCCTTTTTGGAGTTGGGGGAAGAACTGGTATTAGTGTGGGTTTAACTTCTGGCTTAGTAACTTTCTTGGTAACCTTTTTGACGACCTTCTTTTTTACCTTTTTAATCTCTTTTTCGGACTTCTTTGCAACCTTTTTGACCTTTTTCTTTACCTTTGGTTTTACAGTCTTAGCAGACCTTGGATTCACGGTCTTCTTAGGTCTTTTCTTTTTCTTCATTTCCTATCACCCCTTTCGTTAATTCCATTCAAATCTCTTTCCTTCTGTCATAGACCTGTAAAATATCTGAGTGCATCCTTTACCTCAGTAAGGTCGACCATCGTATTTAAACAATAACCATAGGGTCGTTGGTTTACAATCCCTATCACAGGTAATGGGTAGGTGTCTATGATTCCGCTTGAGAGGTCCCTTTCGCAGGCTACCGCGATAACAGCCTCTGGTCTCCTCTCCTCTACTATCCGCCTTGCAAGACCTCCGCCTGTAGCTACGGATAAGTGAATGTTCGCCTTTTTGCCTATCTCTGCAAGGTCCTTTATCTCACACTTTCCACATCCTATACATCTGTAGATATCCCCGATAATCCTTATATTACATTCATCGAACTGGAGACAATGGGGGAGCAGTAACAGGAGTCTTTCAGGTTTAACATACCTTGGGTTAGAGCGGATGAGTAGGTTATTCACATCAATGAATACCTGCTGGATTTTCAACTTGGAGATTCTGAGCATCTTCCCTGCTGATGCCATAATAGGGTAGAAGAATTTGAAGAAGGCATTCCTCAAACTTTCCGCATGGGCTATCACTTTTCCCCTTGTTATACCACGGGTGAGGGTAAAAAGACCGAAGGCAGTAAGACCTAAAAAGCTACCAATGACAAGAAGAAGAAGGCTCGGGATCACTGGATGGATATCTGCAAGCCTTCTATAAGGGATAAAGTAAAGGCCAAAAGCGATGGCTGATAATAATATAAAAGTTACAAGTGAAAGACCGAAGAGGAGCCTCTTTGTAGATATTTCAGTCATCCTAAAATGCTCCCCTCTCTTATTCTATGACCCTGTAAGAAGTCCATAGAGGTAGTCCTTAATTTACCTTCAAGCTGGAGTTCCTTTATCGAAAGGGAGTGCTTTCCCGTAGATACTATAAAACCAGTCTTCCCGGCCTGGTTTATCCTCCCTGGTTTTCCTCCATTCCCCTCAACCATATCTACACCCCATATTTTTAAAAGTCTCCCCTCAAGAAATGTATAGGTCCCTGGCCATGGGTTCATACCTCTCACCTGATTCCTTATCTCCTCCGCCCCTTTCGTCCAGTCTATCCGCCCATCCTCTTTCTTAAGTATAGGGGCATAGGTAGCTAATGAATGATCCTGGTGATAGGGTCTTATCTCTCCCTTCTCCAGGCCCCTTATACTCTTAAGAAGGAGGCTAGCCCCAATAGTGGAGAGTTTCCCTGAAAGTGTCCCTGCTGTGTCTTGTTGATCTATATCAATCTCTTCCTGAAAAAGTATATCTCCTGTATCCATACCCTTATCCATAAGGATGGTGGTCACCCCTGTTTTTTTCTCACCCTTTATGAGAGACCATTGGATAGGTGCAGCCCCCCGATATCTCGGGAGAAGGGAGCCATGGAGGTTTATGCAACCGTACTTCGGTATCCTTAATATCTCTTCTGGTAGAATCTGGCCATAAGCCACAACGATTATCGCATCCAGGTTAAAGGAACCGATTAATTCTATAAACTCCTTCTCTCTTATCTTTTCTGGCTGATATACCGGAAGACCGATCTTCTCTACCTCAAGCTTAACAGGTGGCGGTGTGAGAGTCAACCCCCTGCCCTTTTTTCTATCAGGTTGAGTTATAACGGCCTCTATCTTTTCCCCTGACTCGTAAAGAACCCTGAGTGAGGGGATAGCAAAGTCCGGAGAGCCCATAAAGACTATTCTCAACCTATAACCTCTCTATGAGTCGTATATCTAATGAGCCATTAACTTCAATACCTTCCTGAACTTTTTCTTGAATAATTCCCTTTTAATGGGGCTCATCCTGTCAATAATGAGCACCCCATTGAGATGGTCGATCTCATGCTGAATTACCCTTGCAAGGAGACTCGTACTTTCTATCTCGATCTCTCTGCCTTCTTTATTAAGACCATGGACAGTTATTATTTCAGCCCTCTTTATCTGTGCCTTATAATCAGGGACGCTCAGGCACCCCTCTTCTTCCTCGATTTCCCCATGGACAGATATTATCTCTGGATTTATGAGAATGATGAGACCCGATCCCTCTTCCTTCAAGCCCACATCCACCACCATAATCCTGAGGGGAACCCCCACCTGAGTGGCAGCAAGACCAACCCCTGGGGCAGCATACATCGTCTCTGTCATATCATCTATAAAACTGAGGATAGTGCTGTCAATCTTTCTAACAGGCTCAGCCTTTATCCTCAAGATATTATCAGGATATTTTTTTATTTCAAGGACAGCCATATTAAAATTCTAAAATTCCATCACAAAAAAGTCAATAACATAAAGGATATTTTCTTGACGATCCATAAAAAGTATGTTTTAATTCAGTCCAAAAGTTAATAAATAGACTTTCAGGCATTTCAAATGAATTTTGATGACCTTTTAAAGATAATGGGAACGCTCCGAAGCAAGAAGGGCTGTCGAGATTCTTAGTTTCAAAACAGAAACAATTTTATGATAAAATTATAAACTTGCACGAAAGGTCTGGCAGAAGGGAGACCTTG
>JACRGW010000032.1 GCA_016212195.1 Nitrospirota bacterium | reverse complement strand
GGGAATATAGCGCTCTCTCCATCCTTATTGTTTCCCATCATATCTTTATGTGTCAGGTTCGGCATAAGAAGAGATACCCCGAAACCCACCTCTCCTTTCTTTATCTGTGTGAGTCCAGCCGGGTTATTGTTCATGGCAGAAACATCATCAGAGATACCCAGGCTTGCACCTGCCATTCCTGCTGCTGCACCACCATAACTGATCATATTCATTCCGTTAGTGGCATAGGCATTAACGGCGAGGCCAAAGAAAAACAACAAACCGATAAATACTACTGATAACTTTTTCATTCTTACCTCCTTTTCATAGTTAGAATTATAAATTAAAAATCTGAAAGAATTTTACCTTCCCTATCACCTCCTTTACAGAGTACCATTCATTTATTACACTTCGACATGTTTGATGGTACCTTACCGATAAAGAGTAAGAAACTCTTGAAAGGCCCCATATTCTTCATAGCCTCCCACATAGGTCCTTCGAACTTCAGTCGTCCTGTCATCATAGCCCACATGGGCCCGTATTCCCCCTGCCCCATCTCATTCCAGCGGCGTGTCTCAGCATTCATAATATAGTCCGCAGAGGTGTCAGGCTTTTGGGTAACTGCCCCACCGTAGGTGCAGACCGCTTTATTTCCGACGCTCTGGATCTTTATCTCTACCCAGGGATCTTGAGAGCAGTCGCTTCTGTAAAGCTGGATTACCTTATACCCACGGCCTTTGTCATTTGTGATCCATCCGCTTTCTTGAAGTTCCTGTGTGAATACCTTATCCTGACTCCATACCTGGCATAATTGCTGGGCCCATTCATTCGACATAAACATAGGCGGCTCAGCCAACGCCGGTTGAATAATGATGCCAGAGAGGATAAACGATAACAATACATATGTCAACCGATTCATGCAACCCTCCTTTTTTACTCTGTCTTTTTATGAAAATTCTAACTTAAACAAATAGAGAGATATCTGCCTCTAAGGCGAAGTCCAGATACTCTGCTGCCCCTGCTACTTCAACCCCATCTACGAGATCATCCTTCGTCACCCCGGTCATCTCCATTGTTGGGGCACATGCGATCATCCTAACCCCTCCATCAATACAGGTCTTAAGAAGCTCAGGGATAGTTGGCCAGTTTATCTTTTTGATCATCCCCTTCATCATTATAGTTGCCATGGGCGTCATCCCTGGTAGAACACCGAGGATATTCGGGAAAGGAACAGGAGAGGGCATTGCAGGATTTGCTATAGGGGCGACCTTTAAACTGCCATACTTTCTCTTATTCACTATGTCCATACCGTAGAGGGTGAAGAATATCCCGACCTCAACATCCATTGTTATAGCTGTTGATGCAAGGACTAATGGAGGGTAAGCCATATCGAGGGTCCCCTTTGAGGCAATTATTGCCATCCGCTTTTTCTTCTCTGTCAAATCTATTCACCTCCTTTTTATTTTAAAGAAATTTAAAATAAAAAAGCCTTCTCACAAGCGTATAGAACGTTACGAGAAGGCTTCGCGACCTTCAAGGGTTACCATCGTGGGTAAATTGTAATTTACATTTATTAGCATATTAATATGTTTTTGTCAAGAGATTTTTAATTATGTTCCGTATACCGAGCAATAGATAAAATTTATCTTGACATTTTGATTATAGCGTGATAGTCTTCTTTTTTCTTTAAAACTTAAATATGTTTTCCCTCTACAATTTAAAGACATGATTGGCTATCTGAGAAGATTTTCATTTCTATTAATATTCCAGACAATATTCTTCATAATAATCGGTTGCGCTGGTAAAGAACTCACAATCAACTATGACCCTAAAGGCGGGGTTCCAGAAGGATACACGATTAAATCCCCACTTAATGTTGCCATCATTCCTTACGACGATAAAAGGATAGGCATTGACTCAAAAAAGAAGGTTGCAGATATTTCTGCAGTTGTCGTTGATGTGTATAGTAGCGAGCTTTTATTAAAAGAGGATGTATCAGCCCTTGTTACTAAAGCGCTCAGAGATCAGTTGAACCATGTAGGACTTAAGGCAGAGGCTGTTTCAGGGGTTACATTTGACAGAGCCAAACTAAACAAACCTTTAACGAATATTTCTCCTGATGTGGATATTATTATCGGGGGGGAGATAAAGAGGTTTCATTTAAGTGTCGCTAACAGGGACAAAATAGAGATTGAACTAACAACATTCATCACGAATAGAAGAGATGGCAGACTCCTCTGGTCAGGGACAACTATAGAGGAAGGAGACCGCTTTGCAGGAACTACTGGTAATACCAGAGGCAGTATAGAAAGGTATATCAGCAGTTCTTTAGCAACGGTTATTAAAAAGATATTGCGGGAGAGCGAACCGGTATTAACTGCTTTAACAAAGCCACAACCTCCTGCTCCTGATTTACCCCCTTCTACCCCACCTATAAAAACAGCCCCTTTACCTCTACAGAAAAAGGAGAACGAAGCCACGTCCAATGGCACTCTAATAGTTACCAGCAAACCACCTGGAGCCAGATTTTATATAAATGATATCTATTATGGTAAGACCCCTATTAACATTGAACTTAGACCGGGGATATATGAAATTACGGTAAGATTAAGAGGATTCAAGGACGAAAAGGAAAAGGTCGCAATAAGGACAGGGATTTCGACTGAACTTGATGTCTTTCTCGAGAATGAAAAATGATACCCTGCAAAAGCCAGTAATTTTTTCTTTTAATACACTTGGGGGATATATATCCCCCTTAAAAGGGATAAAAACCCTCCTTATAGGTAATTCATAATTTCCCCTCCCTTTAGCATACTTATGATAAGTGGGACAATACATCCGAAGATTATTTTGAAAAGATGAAAGATTGATTTTTTTCTTGACAAAAGTTGTAAAACAGGACAATATTGGTCCTGTATTGCGATGAAAGGAGGTGGTTTAAACTTTTTTGGGAGACAGGTATTTAGATATTTCTGTAGATAAACAGTTAATAGAATTGGAGGGGTAAGTGATGAAAAAGGTTATTAGTCTTTTTCTAATGGCCCTTGTGGCCATAATTGGTACCATCTTCATCGCTCCGCAGGAGAGCGAGGCAGTTCCTGCCTTTGCCCGTCAGACAGGCCAGGCATGTCAGGCGTGCCATTTCCAGCATTATCCTGCACTCACTGCATTTGGCAGGGCCTTCAAGGCTGGTGGTTTTACTATGGTCGGAGGACAGAGCCTTATAGAAGGCGATGTGCTATCACTTCCGAGCGTGCTGAATGCATCTATCGTTTTAAAAGTAAGATATCAGAAGACGAATGGCGATGGAACAACAAAAACAACATCAGCTTATGAATTAGACCCTGCTACCGGGTTGATAGGACTTGTTGAAAAGACTGAAGATACACGTAAAAAAGGCACCAATAAGGGCGAATTGCAGTTCCCGGACGAGGCAGCCCTGTTTTTGGGCGGTCGCGTAGGTGAGCATATGGGCTTCGCCCTTGAAATGGGTCTCGCTGGAGAGGGTGCTGACAACTTCACATCCTTCAAGATACCCTTTGTGTATAAGGTGGGTGGTGTAAATCTGAGCGTAATACCCTTTACTACCGATGCCCTTGGCGCCTCTTTCGGTTTTGAGCTTCTTAATACAGGTGCAGTAAGGAATCAGCGAATCTTAGAGCACAGGAAAGAGATATCTGCCCAGCAGTACATAGGAACAGGCACGGCTGCAGAGGGCTTTGCCTTTGTTGCTGCCCATGACATGGGCTTTGTAAATTTCTCACTCTGGGGACCATCCCATTATGCAACTGATGTCGGTCCGCTCTCCCATTATTTCCGTGCTGCAGTAACACCTAAAGTCGGTGCATGGGATCTCGGCGGTGGTGTACAGTGGTGGGGAGGAAAGACCAAGGTAGGGAGTGATGTTGGTGATGCCCCTGCAGGTGAGTATAACACAAAGGCATTAGCATTAGATGCACAGGCGCAGGGCAGTCTTGGTCGTATGCCCCTTGGAGTTTATTTAACATACGCTAATGCAAAAAAAAGCAAAACAGGAGAGCCAGTAAATGTGTTTAACTCAAGTACAAATGGAGCTAAAAAGGCATGGACTGGTTTAGTTGAACTTGGCGTACTTCCAAACAGGGTAACTCTGGCAGCAGGCTATCGTGCTGGTGATACAGGAGCAGCTTCCAACAACAAACAAAACGCAGTAACAGTAGGCGCCACATACCACTTTTTGCAGAATGCAAGGCTCGAGTTGAACTATTCACATTATAGCGGCTCTTACTATGACCTGAAGAAAAACAACGAGGAATCAAATGGCGATCAGCTAATAACACTTATGCTCTTTGCCGCTTTCTAAAGAATTATCCTGCTGAAGAAAAGGTTGCTGAGACTGGCGTGAGATGTGAATCATCTCACGCCAGTTTAATTTTTTCTATTTATAAGACAATCTATCCCGATAGATTGGAGTTTCAAGAAAAAAATAATACCCTATCATAGATCTCCCTTACCTTCTCCCTGAAAGTTTTTAATGCCTTGAGGAATTTCTCTCCATCATCATAACCCATTCCCCTGGCAAGGGGTAGGAGTCTTTCATCTTTTATATGGAGGATACTGGATGGAAGGTTTCTTAGAACCCTTAGACGACTTTCCACACCCCTTAAAAAGAGGTAGGCATCCTCCATTAATCTGGCATCTCCTCCAGAAATAAGGTTCAGTCTCCCCAGTCTTTTTATAACTATATATGTATTAGGCACCCTTAATTCAGGATGTTCCTTTCCGTTCATGAGTTGCATAGTCTGGATAATGAATTCAAATTCGACTATTCCTCCCGGGCCAAATTTTAAATCTATTTCCTCTGGTCCTTCTTTTGATAACTCCTGCTCCATCCTCTTCTTCATCTCCTTAATCTTCAAGACGGTAGAAGGGTTATAGGGAAATGAATATACTGTCTCTTCTGCCAATCTGAGAAACTTTCTGCCGAGACCTCTGTCACCGGTAATAAATCTCGTCTTCGTGAGTGCCTGTCTCTCCCAGAGTTCTGCCTTATCTCTATAGTAGTCCTTGAATGCCTTAAGGGACTGGGCGATAGGACCTTTCGAACCTGTCGGCCTGAGCCTTGTATCAACCCTATAGGCAGAACCCTCTGCCGTGTAGGCACTCAGGATATAGCATACCCTCTCTGCCAATTTCGAGAAATATTCATGGTTACTTATGACTGAAGGACCTGTCGTTTTTCCGTCCATTGAATATACAAAGAGGATATCGAGGTCAGAGCCGTAGGTGATTTCTGAACCACCGAGTTTCCCCAGACCTATAATTGCTATCCCTGCCTCACTTTCAGTCTCTCCTCCACTGTCTTTCGATTCTGTCGGTCTGCCAAACCTCTTCTTTATTTCTTCTTCCGATATCTCGAGTGCCTTCTCCATAGAGACATCTGCAACCCTTGTGAGGTCACGGGAAATTTCTATAAAACCCCTTTCTTCAGCGAGGTCCTTTATGCCTATCCTTATCTCCTCAAGGTGCTTGAACCTCCTTATACTATCCATCTTATCTGCAGTAGCGATAGAGGTTTCTGAGAATGAATTGATATCCCCCCTCAGCCTCTTACGGGTTTTTTTACCCAATTCGGAATCTATTAATAGACCGGTCAGTCCTGGATGACTTATGAGTATCCTCGAGAGATATTCACTGTCACTGAAAAGGGCGATAAGCAGGTCAGCGAATCTCGGATTCTCGATAAGCATGGACAGGGATGTATCCTTCCATCCTTCAGAACTCAGGAATGATTCGAAATGCCTGAGGGCAAGATCGGGGTCGGGTGACTTAACTATCTTTTCAAAGATATCAGGGAAGATGTTCGAGAGTATCCTGCTCCATCTCGGTGTGTGGTGCGCCATTGCTTCACCATCCCTGATGAGAAGGAGATTTTTATATGCCTTCTCAGGGTCTTTGAACCCCTGTCCTTTAAGTATCATGAGTGCCTCTGCTTCATCATACTCACCTTCCATCATCAGGCTTAACTCCGAGATACCAGGTTTTTCCTCTACATACTGATAGAAGAGGTTATCGTATATCTTATGTATCTCCTTTGTATGGTAGTCATAATCTTTAATCAGACCTTCTAAAGGCCTTTCTCTGTAACCCATCCTCTTAGCGAGAGACTGAAGGTCCTTCTTACCTTCTGGAATGGTGTGGATCTGGCGGTCATCGAGGATCTGTAGCCTGTGCTCTAATACCCTGAGAAAACTGTATGCCTTAGAGAGGGTAGAGTATTCCTCATAGGAGAGTAGACCCTTCTGGCTGAGTTTGTGCATCGCCCTGAGAGAGTTCCTTTCCTGGAGGCTCTTCTCCTTGGCACCATAAATAAGCTGGAGTGCCTGGATAAGAAACTCAACTTCCCTTATCCCGCCATACCCCCTTTTTACATCTTTTTTCTTTAGACCCTGAATCAAGTTCAGGGCGGAGCGGTCAATCCTCGTTTTCATATCCCTGATTTCTCCGATGGCACTGAAGTCGAGGTATTTTCTATAAATAAAAGGTTTCATGATCTGGAGGAATTCTTTGCCCAGGAGATGATACCCTGCTACTGGTCTTACCTTTGTGAGTGCTGCCCTTTCCCAGGTCTTGCCCCAGGATTCATAATAGAGTTCGTAGCTCCTTAGTGATGTAGCGATATCACCGCGGCTCCCCTGTGGTCTAAGCCTGAGGTCAACCCTGTAGGCAAAACCATCTTCCGTGTTTGCACCAAGGACCTTAGTGATAAGCTCGGAGAGTTTAGTGAAATATTCATGGTTAGATATAATGTTTATCATCTCCCCATATTGACCTGGAATACCTGTAGTCTCTCCTCTATCGGATGAATAGAGGTACATAAGGTCTATATCGGAACTGAAGTTAAGCTCCTCTCCCCCGAGCTTACCCATTCCGAGGACTGTGAAATAACATTCCCTGGGTTCTCCGTTCTCTGAATACATAGGGGTGCCGAACCTCCTTCTTAACTCTCTGTCTGAGATCTCACAGGTTTTGTCTATAATGGCTTCTGCAAGATATGTGAGATCCTCTATCGTCTCCAGGAGGTCAGCCTTTCCCGATAGATCCCTGAGGCCGATCCTGAGTATCTCTCTCCTCTTGAATCTTCTGAGAATCCCCATTTCCTCTTCTAACGTGAACCGTGAACCGCCCGCCCCGCTTCGCGGAGCGAGGCCGGGGTGAACCGTGAACATCTTTTCGAGTTCTCTTACGAAGTCTTCCTTTTTTCTTGGCGTATCAATAACCTGGGAATCAAAGAGCCAGTTAATAATCTCTTCAGGTGAGGTGAGCAGATAATTTGAGAGAAAGCGGCTCCCACCGAAAAGGAAGATTAGAATCCTCATGCCATCCTCTCTCCTAAATAATAGGGATAGAAGTTCTTCTTTCCCAACGAGGGAAAGAAGTGTCCTGAGATTATTCAAGACCCTTTCAGGGTCAGGGGAGTCTATGATTAATGGGAAAAGTGGTTTACCGAATGTCTCTGAGAGTTCCTCTATTTCATCAGATATCTTATGGGGGTCAATAAAACCGAGAGATTTAAGTAACTCTATTCTGTCCATAAAATATTTTAGCCCCCCCGGTAAGGACTGTCAATCATAAATACCCTGAAAATTTTTGAATCTAAGATCAGTAATTTCCTTGAAATCAGAGGATAATTCTATTAAAATTTATTTATGGATGTTTTTTCTAAGAGATTCCTTGAATATCTGACTGTTGAAAAGGGGCTTTCAAAAAATACTATAGATTCCTATCGAAGGGATTTAGGTAGATACCTTCCCTTTCTTGAAAAAGAGGGACTTGATCTCCAGAAGGTTTCGAGAAAGGAGATTACAACATATATCGGGGAATTGAGGGGTGATGGTTTGGTCTCATCATCCATAGCGAGAAACCTCTCTACAATTAGGAGATTCCATAGATTCCTTATATCAGAAGGGCTCTCGGAGATAGATCCCTGTGAGAACTTAGAGACACCAAAGGGAGTTATAAGACTCCCTAAGACACTCACATCGGAAGAGGTTGAAGCACTTCTGAATAAACCGGATTCTAAAAAGAGACTTGGACTCAGGGACAGGACGATGATAGAACTTCTCTATGCTACAGGCATGAGGGTCTCAGAACTTGTATCTATTAAACTGAAGGATCTTAACCTCGAGGTAGGCTATATCATAACCTTTGGAAAAGGCTCAAAGGAAAGGGTAGTACCTATACATGAAAAGGCTATTGCCTTGATAAAGGATTATCTGAAGGATTCGAGAAACAGACTACTTAAGAAGGGGAATTCCTCTTATCTCTTCCTCGGACAGGGAGGAAGACCTATGACAAGGGAAAGATTCTGGCAGATAATAAAGGGCTATGCCCTTCAGGCAGGGATCAAGGGTAAAGTATTTCCGCATGTCCTGAGGCATTCCTTTGCGAGCCATCTCCTCGAACATGGTGCTGATCTCCGTTCTGTTCAGCTTATGCTCGGACATTCGGATATCTCAACAACCCAGATTTATACCCATGTCACAAGTGAGAGGCTTAAGAGGATTCACAGAGAGTTTCACCCGAGAGGATGACTATCAGTGAACCGTGAATCGTGAACAGTTGAAGGAGGATAGATGGAAATAAAAAAACTTCCGCCAGAAAGTTTAAGATGGATATGTAACCCCAGGGAATTTGAATTCAATACCACAGAAGAAGTACAACCCTTAGAGGGAACTATAGGACAGGAAAGGGCATTGAGGGCTATTGACTTCGGACTTGGATTGGAGAGCCAGGGATTCAACATATATATCCTTGGAGAGAGCGGAACAGGGAAGACAACTACTATAAATAAGATACTTGAAATGAGAGCCATGAAAGAGAAAATCCCTGATGACTGGTGTTATGTCTATAACTTTGATGACCCCGATAGGCCAAAGACGATGAGCCTTACTCCTGGGATGGGGATCATACTCCAGAAGGATATGGATGAGTTGATAAATATACTTAAGGTCGAGATACCTAAAATATTTGAGAGCAAGGAATATGAAAAACACAGAAACCAGATATTAGAAGAATACCAGGAAAAGAGTAAGGAGCTACTCTCTAAGATAGAAGTGGAGGCAACGAAGAAGGGTTTCACACTCAGGAAAACGGCTACAGGTATCATACTGGCTCCTATAAAAAATGGAGGGGAAACCCTGAGTCAGGATGAGTTCGGTGCCTTAGAAGAGGACAAAAGAAGGAGGTTAGAGGAGTTAAGTAAAGGGCTTCAGGAGAAACTGAACGATGCCCTGAGGTTGGCAAGGGAGGGAGAGAAGGAGTTAAAGGAGAAGATAAGTAAGCTCGAGAGGGATGCAGCCCTTACGGCCATAGGCCAGCTTATTACGGAGCTTGAGAGTAAGTACAGGCTTTACCCTGAGATACTCAAATACCTTGAGTATGTTAAGGAAGATATCCTCCTGAACCTGGAGGACTTCAAGGCTTCTGAAGAGGCGATACCTTCTTTACCATTCCTTAAGATGCCAAAGTCGGAGCCTTCCTTTAACAGATACAAGATCAATGTTCTTGTGAATAATGGTGGTGCTCAGGGTGCCCCTGTAGTTATTGAGACAAATCCGACATACCTTAACCTCTTCGGAAGGATTGAACATAAGATACAGTATGGTATAGCTATTACGGATTTCACTATGATAAAGGCAGGCTCTGTACACAGGGCTAACGGCGGCTACCTCATCGTGAATGCCCTGGATCTTCTAAGAAACATCTTTGTATGGGATGCGCTCAAAAGGATGATAAAGAACAGGGAGATAAAGATAGAGGATATATGGGAGCAGTACAGGCTCATCTCAACAGTTACCCTTAAACCAGATCCTATCCCATTAAACATAAAGGTTGTCCTTCTTGGCAGTCCATACCTCTACTATCTCCTATACAACCTCGATGAAGACTATAAGAAGCTTTTCAAGGTCAAGGCAGATTTCGATAACAGGATGATGAAGACGAAGGAGAATCTTCTTAAATATGCCTCCTTCATATCTGCAAGATGCAGGGAAGAGAATCTGAGACACTTTGACAGGACAGGTGTGGCAAAGGTGGTCGAATATGGTGTAAGGCTTGCCGAGGATCAGAAGAGGCTCTCTGCCAGGTTCTTTAATATAGCAGATATTGTAAGAGAGGCAAACTATTGGGCATCTCAGGACGGTAATTCCTATATAACATCCAGGCATGTTGAGAAGGCCCTTGAAGAGAAGATTTACAGGAGTAACAAGATAGAAGAGAGGATTCAGGAACTCATAGACGAAGGTACAATTATGGTGGATGTAGATGGTGCTGTAGTCGGTCAGGTGAATGGCATCGCTGTCATAGACCTTGGAGATTATGGTTTCGGAAAACCATCAAGAATAACAGCAAAGACCTATACAGGGAAGGCAGGGGTAGTGAATATTGAGAGAGAAACGAAGATGAGCGGGAGGATCCATGATAAGGCACACATGATCCTTACAAGTTATCTCGGCGGAAAGTTTTCCCAGGAACTACCGCTTACACTTTCTGCCTCAATATGTTTTGAACAACTCTATGAAGAGGTGGAAGGAGATAGTGCTACCTGTACAGAACTCTATGCCCTTCTTTCAAGTCTCTCAGGATTACCTATCAAACAGGGTATCGCTGTGACAGGCTCGATGAATCAGAGGGGTGAGGTTCAGCCTGTTGGAGGGATAAATGAAAAGATAGAGGGATTTTTCGAAGTATGCAAACTTGAAAGACTGATAGGGGAGCAGGGCGTTATCATTCCAGAGAGGAATGTGAAGAATCTTATGCTTAAGGAAGCGGTTGTGGAGGCCGTAAGAGATGGGAAGTTCCATATATATCCGATAGAGGATATTGATGAAGGGATAGAGATTCTTACTGGTGTCAATGCCGGGAAGAAGAGGGAAGACGGAACATATCCAGAAGGGACAGTGAACTATCTGGTGGATAAGAGGTTGAGGGATATTGCCAGAACTCTGAAGGAATTTGATAAAGGGAAGAAGGAAGGCGAAGGGTCTTCATAAAACTAAACTTTTATGTCTTGACACTAAATGGTTTTTCTGGTAAATATATTTTAAATCGAGAATGGAGGTGAAAATTAGAATAGAGAATAGAAAGAGTAATCAAATAAAGACAGGAGGTTGCTGATGAAGAAATTGGTTTATCTGTTAGTTTTCGCTTTTATACTTTTTGGATTTCAGGGTATCGTATTAGCTAAAAAGATCCCCCTGGCGCAACCAAGGAGTTATCAACCTCTCGGTACCACAGGGGTCTACTCAGTTTTTGGTGCAAAGACATTGAAGAAAGGACAGATAGCTATCGGGATTGCCGCAGACTTTGCACCTGACGCATATTATGATAATGATAGTCATCCCGATCAGAAGACCATGGCACTACAATTTGGCTATGGTATAACAGAGAATTTTGATATTGGCCTTGATCTACCTATGACATGGTGGTATCCAGATAATGCAGGATGGCATGAACAGGGACTTGATGATTTGAGTATCGGTCTTAGATACAGACTCCTCGATGAAAAAGAGTCCATACCTGGGATTGCTATTCTTGGTGCTGTAACATTCCCTACAGGAGATGAAGATAGGGGTCTGAGTACAGGTGGAACAGATTTAGAATCAAAACTCATAATGAGTAAGAGATTAGGTCCTGTCAATACCCATCTTAATATCGGCTACTCCTGGCCAGGGACAAAAAAATACGACCTGCAGGATGGACTAACTTATGGGATAGGAATGGATTTCTCTGCCTCCAGTAGGACACAGCTTCTTGCTGAACTGATTGGAAATAAAAACAGGTATACAAAAGACCTGCACCCAAAGGGGGATACGGATCCGCTCGAGATAAGAGCTGGTGTAAGAATAATTTCTGATATGGGTCTAATAACAACCCTTGGTGTGGGTTTTGGTCTGAGTAATGCAAGCCCGGATTATAGGGCTCTCGCGGTACTCACCTATACCTATCCTCCTGAGGCAAGAAAAGTGATTAAGGTGAAGGAGCCAGAGGCTCCACCTAAACCTCTTGGAGAAGAACTCTACAAGATTGTTCTCGAGGATGTCCATTTTGAGTTTGATAAGAGCACCTTAACTACTACAGCCAGGTCAATCCTTGATATGAATGCAAAGAGACTTAAAGAAAACCCCGGTATCAAAGTCATCATTGAAGGTCACTGCGATGAGAGGGGAAGCAATGAATACAATCTTGCACTCGGGGAAAGAAGGGCGGTAAGCGTAAAGAACTATCTTTCCAGTGTTGGTATCGAAAATAAGAGGATGAAGACCGTAAGCTATGGTGAAGAGAGACCTTTAGACCCTGGACATAATGAAAGGGCATGGGCACTCAATAGAAGGGCTCACTTTGTGATTGAGGTTGAGTAGGCCTGAAAGTAATTTCAAATCCTGACCTGTCGTCAGGACAGGTCTAAATTGGAGGTAACTATGGGAAAGCTAACCATATTTTTTATAACAATGTATCTCGTTTTCCCATCTTCTCTATGGGCAGAGAAGGTGGGCTCCTATGCCACCTATAAATGGACCTCTAAGATAGAGGCTACAGTAGATGTTCTTAACAAGACTGTTTCACCAGATGGAAAGGTAAATTATAAAGTAACAAAGGAGAGTGTGAAATCTAAACCTATTTACCTCACATACGCAGTACTGGAGGCAACTGATAGGGATTACCTTGTTCAGGTTGTAACCCGTGAGGCAAAGGATAAAGAACCCCTATCTATTTCTCAGGTTGTTATAGACAGGAATACAGGAAAAGGTATTAAGGCAGTAATTATATCTCCTAAGGGTATCCCCTTATCATTCCCTCCAGGAAAAGAGCTCATCCATGTTCCGGAGAGGTCTTTGTAGGATGGTAAAAAGGTGAATGTCACAGTTGAAGGTGGAACCTTTAAATGTCTCGAAGGTACCCTTAAAGGTCAGAGTGTATGTGTGAGCGATGAATTGCCTACATT
>JACRGW010000009.1 GCA_016212195.1 Nitrospirota bacterium | reverse complement strand
CTTTCTGGACACGCAGAGGAGCATAAGTATTGTCAATGATTTTTGGTGGCCTTTTTCCTTGATTCTACTGAAACCTCTGTGTTAATTTAATTCATGGTTAACCAGGAAGTCACCTTTACAGCAGCATTCCTTTTCGGAATTCTTTCCTTTGCGTCACCCTGTGTTATGCCACTTATTCCATCATACCTCTCTTTTATCACAGGACTGTCCTTCGAAGACCTGACAGGAGAAGAGGACAGAAAAAGGATAAGGAAAATAACTGCCCTTAACTCAATCTTCTTTATACTCGGATTCTCATCGATCTTTATCATCCTCGGGGCGTCATCAAGTTTTATCGGCCGCCTGCTTTTCGAATACAAGGATGCAATCAGGAAGATCGGAGGCATCCTTATAATTATCTTCGGGCTTTATGTGATAGGAATCATCAAACCTGGATTCCTCACAAGGGAGAAAAAGGTACATCTCCAGGAAAAACCTATAGGATATTTTGGTTCATTCCTTGTGGGTGTTGCCTTTGCTGCTGGATGGACTCCCTGTATTGGACCTGTCCTTGGTTCAATTCTTCTGTACGCCTCTCAGTCCGAATCTGTTGGTTACGGAGTGCAGCTACTATCTGTTTACTCTTTCGGTCTTGGCCTCCCATTTTTCATAGCATCCCTCGCACTCAACACATTCCTCTCCTATTTCAGAAGGATTCAGAAATATCTAAAAGTTATAAATCTTATAAGCGGAATCTTACTGATTGTTGCTGGTATTCTGATATTCACCAATTACCTCCAGACTATCACCGGCTATATCATTGAACTGACAGGTTTCACCGGGATATAACCGTAAACCAGTCGATTACTCGTAGAGCATAAATGTTCATCCACGAATACCAGGCCAAGTCCCTTCTTAACAGGAGTCAGATCCTTATCCCTAAAGGCAAAGTGATAACCACAATCAACGATGCCGCTTCTGTCATGAATACCCTCCCTTTTAAAAATTATGTTATAAAGGCGCAGATACACGGAGGTGGTAGAGGGAAGGCAGGTGGAATACTGATTGTAGATTCGAAAGAAGAAGCCCTGGAGGATGTAAAGACGATTTTAGGGAAAAGGCTCGTCACGACACAGACAGGCCCTTCTGGCAGGATAGTAAGAAATGCCCTTATCGAAGAGAAAGTAAATATTCAGAAAGAGATCTATGTCTCACTTACTATAGATAGGGAAAAGGCCTGCCCAATAGTAATCGTAAGCCCTGAAGGAGGTATTGAAATAGAAAAGGTGAATTTCTTTTTCGAAGAAGGTATAACTTCTCCTATGGGGCTGTATCCTTTTCAGAAGAGGAGACTTACTTACAATCTCGGTCTCAGGGAAAGTTCTGATGAATTTGCCTCCCTCATCGAAAAACTTTACAGGTTATTCATTAAATATGATATGACCCTCCTTGAGATTAATCCCCTTGCAATAGATAAAATGGGGAGGCTCGTGGCCTTAGATGCTAAAATGTCCTTTGATGATAATGGACTCTTCAGGCAGAAGGAAATCTCAGATCTCTATGACCCAGGAGAACTGGACCCTTTAGAAGCTGAAGCCCAAAAAGAGTCGCTGAACTATGTAAGGATGGATGGTGATATAGGTTGTCTTGTGAATGGGGCTGGTCTCGCCATGGCAACGATCGATCTGATAGATTTTTATGGAGGTAAGGTGACCAATTTCCTCGATGTGGGAGGCGGGGCATCATCGGAAAAGATAGAGAAGGCGGTCAGAATCCTCCTCGAAGATAAAAGGATGAAGGTCATGCTGATAAATATCTTTGGTGGGATCCTCAGATGCGACCGTTTTGCCGAAGGGCTTGTGAATGCCTCCGGGAATAAAGAAATAAAAATCCCAATAATCATCAGGTTTAAGGGGACAATGATTGAAGAGGGAAAGAGGATAATCCGGGATTCAGGCCTTAACCTTATATGGGCAGACTCTATGGAAGAGGCTGCAAGTATAGCTGTAATTCGTGTCAATACTGATCAATAAAGATACAAGAGTTCTTGTTCAGGGTATAACAGGAAAAGAAGGGTCTTTTCATACCCTCCAGATGGTTGAGTACGGGACAAAGATTGTAGCAGGGGTATCCCCTGGAAAGGGAGGACAATTTTTCTCAGGTATACCTGTCTTCGATACAGTTAAGGAAGCGGTAAGTAAAGAAGACGCAAATGCATCGATAATCTTCGTCCCACCTCATTCTGCAAAGGACGCAATCATCGAGGCATTAGAGTCAGGCGTTGACACAGTGGTCTGCATAACCGATGGCATCCCTGTTCACGACATGGTAGAGGTAAAGAGGTACTTAAGAGGAAATAGAACAAGATTGATAGGCCCCAATTGCCCTGGTATCATAACACCTGAAGAATCCAAGATAGGTATAATGCCTGGTCATATCCATAAGAAGGGAACGATCGGGGTTATATCAAGAAGCGGGAGTCTTACATATGAGGCAGTAAACCAGTTGACAGAACTCGGTATCGGCCAGTCTACATGTATCGGGATAGGCGGTGACATGATTGTGGGAACATCATTTGTTGACCTTATTAAACTTTTCAATGATGATCAAGACACAGAGGCTGTCATTATCATAGGTGAGATAGGCGGAGAAGAGGAAGAGACAGCTGCGGAATATATAAGGGGAAATTTCGAGAAACCCATCTTTGCATATATAGCAGGGAGGATAGCACCTGAAGGAAGGAGGATGGGTCATGCAAGTGCTATCATAGAAAGAGGGAGAGGAACATATGAGAGAAAGGTTGAGTCACTACGGTCTTCCGGGGTCAGAATAATCACGAACCCTGCAGAAATAGGAAGGTATGTCTTTAATTTTTTTAATGGAAGGAGGAATCATGGAAGCTAAGGTTACACTCATCGATGGGATGGAGCTCAGGGGAGAGGCATTATCAGGTCATAGTTTAACGATGGATTCCGCAGAGGCCTACGGAGGAAGGAATGCCGGTTTCAGGCCGATGGAACTCATCCTCGTTGGTCTCGGTGGATGCACAGGAATGGATGTCCTCTCTATCCTGAGGAAAAAGAGACAGAATCTCACAGGATTCGAGGTTATTGTAAAGGGTGAAAGATCAGAAACCCACCCGATGGTTTACAGGAATATAAAGGTTGAATATATCGTTAAGGGGAAAGACATATCTGAAGAGGCAGTGAAGAGGGCGATCTCTCTCTCTGAAGAAAAATACTGCTCTGTGGAGGCTATGCTCAGACCTACTGTAAAGATTACTTCAAGTTACAGGATAATTGTCGAATAGGATGACTCAGGGATAAATAAGATAGGCTATGGCCTGTGCCCTGCTCTTTACTTTCATCTTTTTGTAGATTCTATAAAGGTGGGTCTTTACTGTCATCTCAGTTATTTTATATTTTCTCGCGATATCCCTGTTAGAGGACCCCTTCAGGACTTCACGGATCAATTCTGTCTCCCTTTTTGTGAGGGGATTATGTATTGTTTTAAGTTTAGATTCTATATTCTTCTGAATTAGCGGAGTACCTGTAAGGAATTTGTTAAGAATCCTCCTTTCAGCCCATACATCTCCTTCCGAGACTAACCTTATAGCCTCTGTCAGATATTTTGGTACCTCTGCCTTTTTTATATAGCCCTTTACACCACCTATGAGAGCCTCCATGAGGGACTTATCGTCCGTATCCTTTTTAAGAAGAAGGATAGTTCCAGCCCTATGAGCCTTCTTCTTTATCTTGCTGAGAACAACAGGAATTTCTTCTCTGGGGAATAGGGCTTGATCCAGGATAATGACATCTGGGTTCATGGTTAATACTTTCATAAGATGTGTAGACTCCTCGATGCTGTCAAGAAGACCCATATCAGACTCTTTACCAACAATATCAATAAGCTCTTTTAAATTATCACCCTTTTCCGCTGCGATTAATACCCTTATTGTTTTCATTGAGATCATCCTCCACAGTTTATTTTTAAGGGGTATAGCCTAATATCTGATCTAGTAAGGCATTACAACATCATACCCGGGAATTGCATGGGCAATCTCTTCAGTGGTCATCTGTTCGTATTTGTTTTCAGGGTTATTCGTAAATATCTTGCATTCAAGGTCTGACAGCATTTCGAGATTCTGTGCCATTGCCTCATCTATTTCCAGTTTATCATCCATGATAAAGACATTCACCTCATCATCAGCAAGTGTCAGACCTACAGCCATACGTAATGCTTCGTATTTTCTATCTCTCTTTTTATCCCTTACAAGTACAGCAATCCTTTTCTTTTTCTTCTCCATCTTCTCTTCCCTTTAGTAAGAAATTTTTATCACAATAATAATCAGTTGTCAAGGGTTAAAAAAATACTTGACAAATTTAGTAAAGTATAGTACCTTTTATCCATGCTGAAGTTATCGAAAAAGGGTGAATACGGAATAAGGGCTATGTTCGAGATAGCAAAGGACTACGGCAAGGGTCCTATCACAATAAAGGAGATCGCAGAAAGACAGACGATCTCTATCCCCTATCTTGAACAATTCCTTAATAAACTCAGGAGAAAAGGATTGATTGAAAGCGTGAAGGGTCCTGGAGGAGGTTACATCCTCGCAAGGAATCCAAAGGATATAAGCCTAGGGGATGTACTGAATGTTCTTGAAGGTCCTGTAGCACTCTCAGAATGTTTAGATCCTTCTGTTATATATGGATGTTGCAGAATAGACGCCTGTGTAACAAGGCTCCTCTTAAAACAATTGGGTGAAAAGATAAATAACTTCCTCAAAAAAACTACCTTGAAGGATCTATGCGATGAAGAAATTTCTATAAAGAATAAAAGAAAGAGTATGGTTTTTAAATGAAAGGAGGTCAAAATGAGTGAGAAATCCATTGCAAAAAAAGTTTATCTTGATCACATTGCCACCACACCATGCCATCCAAAGGTTGTCGAGGCAATGCAGCCCTATTTCAGAGAGATATTCGGGAATCCCCAGAGCGACCACGAATTTGGATGGCAGGCAAAGATGGCGATAGAAGAGGCACGGGGAAAGATCGCAAACATGATAAAGGCACTGCCACAGGAAATTATCTTTGTTAGCTCCGGGACTGAGGCAAACAATTTTGCCCTTAAAGGTATTGCCAATGCCTTCGAAAAGAAAGGAAGACATATAATAGCATCATCTATCGAACACCGTTCTGTCCTTACTCCACTTAAGTTTCTCGAGAAATCTGGATATAAGGTAACCTATCTCCCTGTAGATAATCTCGGACTTGTCAATCCTGATGATGTAAGAAATAATATAACAAATGAGACGATCCTTATCTCTGTTATGCACGCCAATAACGAAATAGGCACAATAGAGCCAATCGCAGAAATAGGCAAGCTTGCTAAAGAAAAGGGGATCATCTTCCATACAGATGCAGCTGCATCTGCTGGGACAGTACCTTTAGATGTTGCAAGGCTTAATGTAGATCTCATGTCTATCTCTGCCCATAAGTCCTATGGACCCAAAGGGGTTGGTGCCCTCTATGTAAGAAAGGGGGTAAAAATCACACCCCTTATACATGGTGGTGTCCAGGAAGCCGGTAGAAGGACAGGCATCGAGAATGTTCCAGGGATTGTAGGTTTTGGTGTAGCAGCAGAACTCTCCGAGAAGGAGATGAACGAGAGGATCAGTTATTTAATACCGCTCAGGGACAAACTGAAAAAGGGGATACTGGAAAAGATAGACTATGTATATTATAATGGTCATCCTTCAGAGAGACTGCCAAATAATGTGAACATTGCGATAGAATATGTCGAGGGAGAGGCGATGCTCCTATCAATGATGAAAGAAGGTATAGCAACAGCCAGCGCATCAACCTGTACCATGATGTCCCTCGAGACATCCCATGTCCTTCAGGGCATAGGTGTTCCTCCACAGACAGCTAATAGTTCATTGGTCTTCAGTATCGGTATGGATAACACAGAGGAGGATATAGACAGGGTGATTGATGTCTTACCAAAGATTATAGAACGGTTGAGGGCTATGTCAGCGATATATCCAGGAAAGCAATAATTAGTTCAGAGTTAAGAGTTCGAAGTTTAGGGTTATCGCTGAACTCAAAACTCATAACTCGTAACTCTAAACTGTAATTAAAGGAGGAGGTAAAAATGTATTCAGAAGAGGTAATGGAACATTTCAGCAATCCAAGAAATGTCGGAGAGATATTGGATGCCGATGGTGTCGGCACAGAAGGTAATCCTTTATGTGGTGATGTGATGAAAATGTCAATAAAGGTTGAGGATAACCGTATAAAGGATATAAAGTTCAAGACCTTTGGCTGTGGCGCCGCTATAGCAGTAAGCAGTATGGTCACAGAGATGGTTAAAGGAAAGACCCTGGATGAGGCGATGGCACTTACTAAGGAAAAGGTGGCTGAGGCCCTGGGTGGTCTACCACCTAACAAGATGCATTGCTCCAACTTGGGTTCTGATGCACTCCATAAGGCAGTAGAAGACTACAGAAGTAAGCAGAAATCTAAAGAGACGAAGGAAAAATTTGTTTGCCACTGTCCTTACTGTAATACTACCTGCGATGCACCCTATCCCTATTGTAACTCCTGCGGTGCTTCTATAAAAATCTGCACAAACTGTGGTGAGGCACTCAAAAAAGAGACTACTATCTGCACAAAATGTGGGACGAGTGTTTAATGAAGTTAAAACCTATTTATTATCTGGATCTTTTCTTTGACATCAGATAGACATATAGGTTCTCTCTTATCAAAATCTGAGAGTTATTCAGATATTTCACGCATTCGGAACTTCTTAAAGACCTACCTTGAAGAAAAGAGGGGGGAGGTAAAGGAAGTCCATCTCCTGGGTGGAGGAGGTCGAGAGGCCACTTCCCTCCAGGCAGAACTTATGGATTCCATTATAATCTCCCTTTTCAGGACTTTCTCTACGATTCACGGTTCACGGTTAACGGTTAACGATAGTACTGAACTCGCCATCCTTGCATTGGGTGGTTACGGTAGGGGTGAGTTGAGTCCTTACTCTGATATCGATATCATGTTTCTTTATCCCCAGAAACTCTCGCCTTATAGCAGAGAGATCTCTGAGAATATCCTTTATATCCTGTGGGACCTCGGTCTCGATATCGGCCATAGCGTTAGATCCTTTAAAGACTGTATAGATATGGCACAGCAGGATATCAAGGTCAAGACATCCCTTCTTGAATCAAGATTTCTATGTGGTAAAAGAGAGGTCTATGATCTTTTCAGGAAAAAGGTTTTAGAGAAAATCCTTTCACGTGGAGGTTCTTCCTTCATAAGGGAAAAACTTGAGGAGACCCATAAAAGACATATTCATTACGGTGGTTCTCCATATCTATTGGAGCCACATATTAAAGAAGGCGAAGGCGGTTTGAGGGATATACAGACCGCTTTATGGATAGCAAAGGTCAAACTCAAGACCGACCCTGAATCGGGCTCATGGCTCGAGGAAATAAAAAGAAAAGGGATAATCACCGATAAAGAGTATCTTTTACTTCAGCGATCATATGATTTCCTTCAGAGGGTGAGGAATGAGTTGCACTACCTCTCGGGCAGGAGAAACGATGTTCTCAGTTTCGAATTTCAGGAAACAGTGGCGAGGTTTTTTGGACATAAAGATTCTGCCAATTTCACGGCTGCAGAAAAATTCATGAGGAGATACTATCTATATACAAAGGGGATAAGTGATACATCCTTAGCAATTATAAGGATATCTCTTAAAAGAACAAGGCAATTTCCCGGAACCCTGAAAAAGAT
Source organism: Nitrospirota bacterium (assembly GCA_016212195.1). GTDB lineage: Bacteria > Nitrospirota > Thermodesulfovibrionia > JACRGW01 > JACRGW01 > JACRGW01. The sequence continues at coordinate 2,319 of JACRGW010000009.1, read as the reverse complement.
AGGTGACTCATTTATCTTATCAGGCAGAGAGATCGGTCTCGTCATGAACCAGAAGGATATACGAACTAATCGAAACCCATTCGTTGAAATACCTAAAATGCTTATGGAGGTTTTTCAATTGTGCCAGAGGCATAGCGCCACCATTAGCGAAAGAACCAAAGACCTTATGAGGGAAAGCATGCACTTAATTAATAATGATTTTAGATCTTCTTGTGAAATCAAGGAGATCTTCCTTTCCATCCTTAATACAAAGGCAAATATATATGAAACATTGAAGACAATGCATGAGATCGGAATATTAGGGAAATATCTGCCTGAGTTCGGAAGACTTAGGGTGTTAGTTCTTTACGACCTCTATCATAAATATACCGTAGATGAGCACACCCTTCTGGCAATTAAAATTTTAGCGGGGCTAAAAGATACAAAATATAAAAAACTTGAAAGACTCTCTGAGATCTTTAATTCTTTAAGAATGTCCAGGATTCTTTTCCTTGCCCTCCTGCTACATGATACAGGAAAGGCATCAGGAAAGGGTCATGTCAGGGCAGTTGAGGAGATAATAGAACCTGCCCTTAAGAGGTTAGGATTAACAGGCGAGGAAGGAGACAGGATTTCCTTTCTCGTAAAAAACCATCTTGTAATGTCAATGTTATCAGAAAGAAGAGAACTCTCTGATCCAAAGGTAATAGAATCACTTGCCTCTAAGATAGGTGATGAGGAAAACCTGAAGATGCTCTATCTTATCTCTTACGCAGATATCTCTGCGGTCAGACCTGGATTCTGGACAGACTGGAAGGCAGCCCTTCTTGAGGAACTCTATATGCGGACACTCTATTTACTGAGGGGAGAACCCTTTATGGAAGATGAGAACGAAAAACTCTCCCAGATAGAGGAAGTGTTTAAAGTCTTTCCAGATATTGCGAGGAACAGACTGGAGGCACACCTCAAGAATTTTACCAGGAGATACCTCATAGTAACTCCTGCTACGATGGTAATAAATCATATCATAATGGCAGAGAAAATCGGAGAGGAAAAACCTATCATTACTTATATCCCTGATTATAATAGAGGGATCACCGAGTTTACTATTCTTAGTCGTGACGAGCCTGGAATATTCTCAAGGATAACAGGAGCGATAGCCTCGAGGGGTATAAATATCGTCGGAGGGCAGATTTTTACAGGTAAGGATGGGATGATCATAGACAGGATACAGGTCTCGAATCCAGATCAGGACCCAACAGGGTTGGAAGAAACCCTGAGAAGGCTTCAGGTAGAGATAAGATCAGTTTTAACAGGTGAAAGAAAGGTGGAGGATCTGATATTTGAAAGACCTGCCTATCTAAAGGCCCCTCAGGTCTACATTATTCCGGCAAAGGTTGTAATTAATAATGAGGCCTCGGAAGACTACTCCATCATCGAGATTTTCTGCAGGGACAAAATCGGCCTCTTATATCAGATCACAAAGACCCTCTACGAAAAAGGTATGGATATATCCTCAGCAAAGATCAATACAGAGGCAGAAAGGGTAGCAGATGTATTCTATGTTACAGATGGACGAAAGGGAAAAATCCTTGAGAAAAAAAGGATTGACGATATAAAAGATGCCCTGAATTCTGTTATCTCTGGATGATTATCAATAGGACCCGAGCTTTTCTATAATCCTATCAGCCCTTACCCTGTTAAACTCAAAACCCAGGTCCTTCTCATCCAATCCTATTGCGAGCCCGATTATCTGAGTAAAATAAAGAACGGGTAGGTTAAACTTCTTCCCGGTTTTTTCTCCCACCAGTTTCTGGTTATTTTCATAGGCGATACAGCAGGATGGGCAGGCAAGCAACATTGCATCAACATCAATACCGGATAAACATTCAAGCTTCTCGGATGCAAGTCTGATACTGAGACCCTTCGCAGTCCCCATAATTGTGAGACCACAACATTGATTCTTGTTCTGATAATCCACAGTCCTTGCACCTGTAATATCTGTAAGTAAATCGAGGGTAACAGGATTCGAAGGGTCATCAAACCGGTCATAGGCGTGAGTTGGTTTCAAATAGTGACAGCCATAGTGGACACCGAATTTTAAAGACTCCAGAGTTTTGATAATCTTTTCTTTTATAGATGAGAGACCGTAATCTTCGTATAAAAACCTTGCAAGATGTTTGACATTAACCTTGCCTGTGTATTCTTTGATCCCCAGTTCTCTTAGTTTTCCATTGACGGTATTCCTTAGATTATTGTCTTCAAGATATTTCTTTGCTTCAGAAAGTGTTGCCATGCATCCAGTACAGATACCGATTATGTCCATGCCTTTTTCCTCTG
>JACRGW010000188.1 GCA_016212195.1 Nitrospirota bacterium | reverse complement strand
TCGGCCATACCCATTTCATAAAGACAGCAGAAGACCTCTATGAGATCATTGTGACTTCCGTTCCCCAGGCAAAGTTCGGCATAGCCTTTAACGAGGCATCAGGGCCATGTCTAATAAGGACAGAGGGAAATGATAAGGAACTTATCGAAGTGGCCTCAAGAAATGCAATGAATGTGGGTGCAGGACATTTCTTCTCTATCGTGATTAAGGATGCCTACCCGATTAATGTTCTTAATTCTATAAAGCACTGTCAGGAGGTATGCACGATCTACTGCGCCACAGCAAACCCTGTAGAAGTTATTGTTACAGAGACAGAGCAGGGAAGGGGTGTTATTGGCGTTGTTGATGGCTTCAGACCAAAGGGGATAGAGGGGGAAAAGGATAAAAAACACAGGAAGGAATTTTTGAGGAAGATTGGGTATAAGAGGTAAATGATTTCATTTTACTTTCTCTAAAAGTTCAAAGAAACGCTCTCTTGTCATTCCTGCAGTTGTCATATTGGTGCGAATGTGGGTCACAGGGACAAGTCTCGGACTGCTTTTTATCACAATAGGCCTTTTTATACCGGCCTTTGTCATTATAATATGATCTCCTTTCTTCCTCTGGACAACAAAACCATCAAGTTCAAAGATCCTTATAAGGACTTCATAATGGGTAGGAGTAATTTTTCTCTCAGGCATCTAATTACAGGACAAGTGCAAGATCTTCTTCTGCAATAGGTTTTCTTGGCCTCCAAGAGTTATTGATTTTTGAAAAACCAGATTCTTCTAAGACATCTTCTAATGTTCCCATCCTTTCACATTCCTCAATGAAGGACTCAATAGCGTCTTTAACAGACCTTTTTGCATCTTCAATGGTCTCACCGAAACTGGAGACATTCAGCTCTGGCGACAATGCTACATAGACATCCCCCTCTTTAAATATTTCAATCCTTACAGATATATTCATATCAATTCACCTCCATTAGCTTCATTATATCACATAAATAGCCTATACAAAACATAAAAATAGAGGCTCCCATTTTTCCTCTTTTAATTATTACAAATAGTCTCTTTACAAATAGTATCAGGTAAGGTAGAAATAAGTCAGACAATGCCAGACTTGTCTTTCACCTGCAAGTCCGCAGTTTCTACAGGTTGGAATAATTGATGGTTATTATTAGAACATTATATTTTATACTGCTGCGACATTTGTTTGAGTATTTATATCAAAATTAGAGTTCGATATTAATTTATTCCTTAAAACCGTGAATATCTCATAAATTTTGCAGTATAACATTGATATTTTAATGATTATATTGCAGCAACATAATTTTAGTTTTTGTTATACGATTCCTTCGATGATAATTATGAGTATACCTTTCTGTGATCTTGCAAAACTAATATACCTATTCCTTCAACGCCAACTGAGGCTCTCTGTCCCCGTTAAGCCTCACTGATATAACCTTTGATATCCCAGGTTCTTCCATTGTTATACCGTAGAGGACATCTGCAGACTCCATAGTCTTCTTGTTATGGGTTATTACGATGAACTGGGCTCTCTCGGAAAGACCTTTAAGTATTGATGTAAACCTGTCTATATTTGTATCATCGAGCGGCCCATCCACTTCATCCAGGAGATATAAGGGGCTTGGCTTTACAAGGAAACTTGCGAAGAGAAGGGCTATGGCTGTAAGTGCCTTCTCCCCGCCTGAGAGAAGGGATAGGTTCTGGAGTTTCTTACCAGGTGGCTGGGCTATAATCTCTATGCCAGAATTCAGGATATCTCCACCATCTAAGATCAGAGCTGCCTTTCCACCTTCAAAGAGGGCTCTGAAGGCCTCCTGGAATCTTTCATTAAGAAGTCTGAAGGCTTCCCTGAGCCTCTCTTCTGTAGTCCTGTCTATTTTCGCTATGGCCTCTTTAAGAGAATCTACAGACTGTAGGAGGTCTGTCTGCTGGGCTGTAAGAAAATCATACCTTTCTTTAAGCTCCTTATACTCTTCTATAGCTGCTAAGTTCACGGGTCCCAGTGCCTCAAGCCTTTCCTTGAGATGGAGCAATCTCTCCTCGGCATCTATTCTGTCTATTTCTGATTCTCCGAACTCTGATATGAGATCTTCGGTTGTTTTATTGTAATTGTTCTTAAGGGATTGTATTATATGTTCGATCTTTACGGTGAGTTCAGCCTTCTTCACTTCAACTTCGCCTTCCTCTGATTGGATTGATTCTAACCCTTCTCTATCTCGTCTCAGGGATTCTTCAAGGTTAGAGATTTCCTCATAGAGGCCTGTCTGGAGGTCTTTCATCTTAGTTATCTGCTCGCTATGGTCAACCCTTTCTTTAAGGATTAGATTAAGGGTATCTTCCTCCTCTTTTATTCTTCCTTCCGTATCTGATACCCTCCTGTTTATCTCTTCAATCTCTTCACTTAAGTCCTGTATCCTTTTTCCTCCCTTTTCGAGGGATGCCCTGAATCTCTCTTTCTCTTTGATGTTCCCGTCTCCCTTCTCTTTAAGTGTAGCTAACTCGAGCTTCAGATCCATAAGTTCAGTCCTCAGGTCTTCAAATCCATCCCTCTTTTCATTTAGTTCCTCATTGAGGTCTTTGATTGTTCCTTCCAGCGACTCTTTCTCCCTGTGGATATCATTAAGGTTCTTACCCAATTTAAGGAGTTCTCTTTCCCGCTCATTCGTTTCCTTCTCGATTTCTTCCTCTTCTATCTTAAGGATTTCTGTTCTCTTAAAAAGTCTATCCCTGTCTCCCTGAAGGATTGCAATATCCTTTTCTATTGTGAAAATGTCTTTATCAAGCCCTTCAATCCTTAATCTTAGATCCCTCTCCGTTGCCTTTAGTGTCTCTAATTCTTTTGAGGTTATAAAAGTAACCTCTTCAAGGTATATAACCTCTTTTCTTAAGACCTCCACCTCTCCTTCGAGCTCTTTTGTTTCTCTTTTCTTTCTAAGAATCCCTCCACCATTGAGAGAAGGACTCCCTCCTGTAACAGTACCTGATGGGTCGAACACATCCCCTTCGAGTGTAACAAAGGTCTTCTGAATACCATTACGGCTCCACAGGTTCAGTGCTGTAGATAGATTACTGACGATAACTGTATCACTGAGGAGGGATTCAACAACCTTTCGATAACCTTCTCTGTACTTTATGAGATACAATGCGTCGCCTATAACTCCTTCTTCTGTGTCTATTTTGATCGGTTCAGCCCTGACAATCCTCGGTTCAAGTGGTATAAAAGTTCCCCTTCCGGAGTTTTCTGCTTTGAGATGATTTACTGTATTAAAGATAGTCTCGTGATCCTCCACGACTATATACTGGAGTTTCTGCCCCAATACTGCCTCTATGGCTAATTCATATTCAGGTGATGTCTCAATGATATCTGATACCAGACCATGGATATTCAGACCCTTACCTTTCTCCTCAAGAAGGGCTTTAATACCCTCCTGACCCTGAATCAGGTTCAGAGACTCAAAACTTACTTCTACCTCTTTCAGAGAGCTCAACCTTGCAGCCTTCTCTGTCAGGGTCTCTTTTTTCTTGATAAACTCTTCTTCTTTACTTGCGAGGATCTTTTCATTTTCATGAATATTTTCGTCTGTCTTTCTCCTCTCCTGCCCTAACCCTTCCCTTTCCCTCCTCAGTCCTTCAAGTGTTTCCGAACTCTCTTTCAGGTCTTCTTCTTTTGCTGAGAGTTCTGTCTCTATATCTTTTATCTCTGCTTCCCCTGTCTTTTCCTTTTTAGAAAGGCCTTCTTTTAAGGTTTCGATATGGGTTATTCTGTTCCTTATATCTGAAATCTGGGCAGCCTTCTCGAATAGTGACCTTTTCGCATCCTCAAGGGTTCCCTCTGTTGTTGATATATCGTTATCAAGTATAGAGAGTCTGTCCTCTCTCTGGGATAATTCTTCTCTTTTTCTGTTAATTTCTCGCTCTAAATTTTCCCCTTCTTCCTTTATACCTTTTAACTGATCCTTCAGAGTTTCTTCTTCAAGGGTTAGTGTTTCTATCTCTTTCTTATTCTTTTCTTCCTTCTCCTTCATAGTGGAGATGTTAGTTCTTAGAAGGGATATCTCCTTTTCCTTCTGGCCTATATTCTTTTCTGTCAGAAGAAGTTTTTCCTGAAGTGACTCGATCTCCTTTTCGATTTCTAATATCCTGATCCTCTTCTCCTCAATCTGTGTCTCCCCTTTTGAGATCTTAGCCCTCGCAATGTTAAGATCTTCGGTAAGTCTCTCTAATTTCCCATTTATCTCTGAAAGTTCAGAGCCAAGTTTCATGTAATCGAATGAAAATATTCTGAGTTCTAAATCCTTTTTCTCCTCTCTTATTCTCATATACCTTTCAGCCTTCTTGACCTGTCTGTTCAGGGAGTTTATCTGGCGTTCAACTTCTCCAATTATATCCTTGATCCTCAGGAGATTCTGGCTTGCAAGTTCGAGCTTCTGTGATGCCTCAGCCCTTCTTGCCTTATACTTCATAACACCTGCTGTTTCCTCTATCAGAAAACGCCTATCTATTGGCTTGGAGTTAAGTATATGTCCGATCTTTCCCTGCTCGATAATCGAATATGATTTAGCCTCAAGACCTGTATCAAGAAAGAGGTCTCTTATATCCTTAAGACGGCAGGGAACTTTATTTATAAGGTATTCACTTTCGCCTGAGCGATAGAGCCTTCTTGTGATAGAGATTTCGTCATATTCTGATAGTCCTTGTGGGAGTTGACCACCCAGGTCCTTAAGATATAAAGTAACCTCTGCCATCCCGGTGGCTTTTCTTACCTCACTTCCGGTAAAGATAACATCTTCCATACTATCACCCCTCATGTTCTTTGCACTCAGTTCTCCGAGGACCCATTTGAGGGCATCTACAATATTGCTCTTTCCACATCCATTGGGTCCTATAATCGCTGTGATACCTGGCTGGAAAGAAAAAACAGACCTGTCCGCAAAGGACTTGAACCCGATCATCTCTATTTTTTCAAAACGCATAGATTCCTCCAAATGTTATTTAAACTCATATTAACTTGTCACCCTGAACTCGTTTCAGGGTCTCAAAAAGTGAATATTTAGAGATGCTGAAACAAGTTCAGCATGACATTTGCGTGATTCAAGTTAAGATTATTCATACCACAAAACTTTGTGGTTGTAAAGATATTTTTTACTATATAGTGTATTTTTTACCCCATCCACCTTACCCTTACTAAAGGGAGGATAAAGAAGAGGGAAGGGGAATTCTTGAGTTGTATAAATTCATATGTTATTTTAGTTTATGCTTAATGCCCTTACAATAGCAGGCTCTGACCCATCCGGTGGTGCTGGAATACAGTCAGACCTGAAGGTATTTGCAGCCCTTGAAGTTTATGGAATGGCTGTTATTACAGCCCTCACAGCACAGAATACAGAAGGTGTGTATGGAATTCTGGATGTCCCTGCTGAGTTTGTGAATAAACAGCTAACATCTTTATTGTCTGGTATGAAGGTAGATGCGGTAAAGACCGGAATGCTATACAGCTCTGAGACTGTAGAAGTAATATCCAGAGTTTTAAATGATTATAAGGTAAAAAATATTGTGGTTGATCCAGTAATCAAATCCTCTACGGGTACCCCTTTAATAAAAGAAGGGGCTATAGAAGGCATTAAATTAAACCTCTTTCCCTTAGCTACTATAGTAACCCCTAATATTGATGAGGCATCGGTTCTTACAGGGATTTCTATTAGAGGTATTGAGGAGATGAAGGAGGCAGCAAGGACCCTTAAAGACTTTGGCCCTCATGCAATTATTATCACAGGAGGACATCTCGAAAAAGAGGCGATAGATATCTTTTATGATGGAAGAAAATTTATCGAGATGAAGGGGGAGAAAATCAAAGGTACCTATCATGGAACAGGTTGCGTTTATTCGGCAGTTATCACAGCCTCTCTTGCATCGGGACACTCTTTAATGGATTCAGTTCGGAGGGCTAAGGATTTTGTGACAAAGGCTATAAAGAATTCTTCACATTATGGTAAGGGTCTCAGGATACTAGGATTATGAATGTA
>JACRGW010000187.1 GCA_016212195.1 Nitrospirota bacterium | reverse complement strand
GACAGAAAAAAATACCAGGGAAAGGCTAATTAAGGAGTTAGAAGAGGCCGCCAAGAATTTAGAAACCCTTATTAAGGAATCAGATAGGAAAATAGAAGTACCACCAGTATCAGGTACCGGCTTTGCTGGTCAGAAGGGAAGGCTCCCATGGCCTAGTGAAGGAAGGCTTGTGACCCTCTTTGGTAGACAGATAGATGCAGAATTTAATACACCTATATTAAAAAGGGGTATAGAGATACGCACCCAATCTGGTGATGATATCAAGTCTATTCATAAGGGCTCTGTAGTGTATGCCGACTGGTTCAAAGGTTATGGAAAAATGTTGATTATTAACCATGGTGAACGTTATTATAGTCTCTATGCACATGCCTCAGAGATCTTTCCTAAAGCTGGAGAGACCGTATCTGATGGTCAGGTGATAGGTAAGATAGGGGATACAGGTTCTATCAAAGGACCAATCCTCTATTTTGAAATACGCTACAAAGGGGAACCACAGGATCCTTTGGTATGGTTAAGAAAAAAATAGGCAACTTTTAAAATTGTCATTCTGAGATTAAAACGAAGAATCTCATTTAGAGACTCTGCCCCTGAATTTGACTCAGGTGCAGGATAACACAATAAGAATCAGGAGGATAGAATGGAAAAAAGATTCAAAAAGATAACAGGCTCTATTGCCCTCGTCCTTATAATTACTATGCTCGGAGTTTTCATGGGACGATGGTCTGCAGAAGGAGTTCGTATAGAGGGAGAGACATACGAAAGCCTTAAAATCTTTACAGAGGTTTTCTCCCTCATCCAGAAAAATTATGTTGAAGAGTCTAATTCTAAAGAACTATTAAGGGGGGCAATAAAGGGAATGCTCAATTCCCTTGATCCTCACTCCTCTTTTATGACGCCCGAGCAATATAAAGAGATGCAGGTCGACACTAAAGGGGAATTCGGTGGGATAGGTATCCAGATAGGAGTTAAGGATAGCCATCTCACAGTGATTGCCCCTATAGAGGGAACCCCCGCTGATAAGGCAGGTATAAAGGCAGGTGATAGAATAGTAAAAATAAATGGAGAACCCACAAAAGATATGTCCCTGCAGGATGCCGTGGGAAAGATGAGGGGTCCCAAGGAAACATCGGTCACTATAACGATAATGAGAGAAGGTTTCACGGAACCAAAGGATTTCACTATCGTAAGAGATGTAATAAAGATAAAGAGTGTAAGGTCACAGATGTTAGAGGATGGAATTGGGTATATAAGGGTCAGCCAGTTTCAGGAACAAACAGGGTCAGACCTGGCAGAGGCCTTAAAAGGTTTAGATAAGGAAAATGCACATTCCCTTGTCCTCGATCTCAGGAATAATCCAGGGGGTCTACTAAATATTGCAGTCGAAGTTGCAGGAGAGTTTATTCCACCTGGTAAATTGGTAGTCTTTATAAAAGGACGGAATGGAGATAAAAGTGAATACGTCACAGATGCCAAGAGGCCTTACTATAATCTCCCTATGATCGTTTTGGTGAATGAGGGTAGTGCCAGCGCCTCCGAGATAGTAGCAGGGGCGATGCAGGACTGGGGCAGATCTATAATACTTGGCACTCAGACCTTTGGAAAAGGCTCTGTACAGACTGTGATACCCTTAAGCGATGGTTCAGGGTTAAGGCTTACTACAGCGAAGTATTTTACACCAAAAGGAAACTCTATCCAGAATACTGGCATTGCCCCTGATATTATAGTCAAAGTAAAGGGTGCTAAGACACAACCAAGAGAGAAGGATTTAGATCGCCATCTTACGAATGAGCAAAAAAAGGATGAAGATATCAAGAAAAGGCGCCCAGAAGAGGAGGTTTCTGCAGGCATAGAGGATAAAGAAGGAAAGGAAGATATCCAGCTTCAGAGAGCAATTGATGTTCTTAAAGGATGGAAAGTTTTTAAAGGAATTCAAAGTAAAAGCTAATAATTTTAAATAATTATGAGAAATTATGTCATTTTATGTATAAAATAGGCTATAAGAATTAGAACTGCCTGCTGATCCCCCAGAATTAGACTTGCCTTTTATAACAATAGTAATTATATTAGCACTCTCTTAAGAAGAGTGCTAATATTTTAAAGGAAAGGAGGAGCTATGAAATTTAAGCCATTGAAAGACAGGGTATTTGTTAAATATTCAGAAGATGTGGAGAAGACATCAGGTGGTATTTATGTACCTGATGTAGCAAAGGAGAAACCACAGAAAGGTACTGTTGAGGCGGTAGGAAAAGAGGTGAAAGAGGTGAAGGTAGGTAACACAATTCTTTTTGATAAGTTTTCGGGTTCTAAAATAAATCTCGATAATACAGAGTACCTCATCCTAAAGGAAGAGGATATCCTCGGTATAATAGAGTAATTAAATACAAGGAGGAAGACTATGGCTAAACAATTGCTTTTTGATGATGCTGCAAGGACATCTATCCTTAAAGGGGTAATAGTCCTTACCGATGCGGTAAAGGCAACCCTTGGTCCGAAGGGAAGAAATGTTATTATTGACAAAAAATATGGTGCCCCTGCTATCACAAAAGATGGCGTAACAGTAGCAAAAGAGATAGAGTTAAAGGACCCATACGAAAATATGGGGGCACAGCTTGTAAGAGAAGTAGCGAGCAAAACAAGTGATGTAGCAGGCGATGGAACTACTACTGCTACTGTCCTTGCCTATTCCATCTTTAAGGAAGGCATAAAATATGTAACAGCTGGCGCCAATGCCATGGAAGTGAAGAGAGGAATAGACAAGTCCGTTGATGTTGTTGTGGAGGAACTCAAGAAACTTTCAAAGCCAACACAGGAGAAGAAAGAGATCGCCCAGGTAGGAACCATCTCTGCCAATAATGATTCAGAAATAGGGAATCTGATTGCTGAGGCAATGGATAAGGTTGGAAAAGACGGTGTAATTACTGTTGAAGAGGCAAAGAGCATGACTACCTCTTTAGAGGTGGTAGAAGGGATGCAGTTCGACAGGGGCTATATCTCACCGTATTTCGTTACTGATCCAGAAAGAATGGAAGTCAATCTCGAGGATGTCTACATCCTGATCAACGAAAAGAAGGTCAGCGGAATGAAAGATCTCCTTCCGATCCTTGAACAGATCGCGAAGATGGGAAGGCCTTTACTCATAATTGCTGAGGATATAGAAGGTGAGGCCCTTGCTACCCTTGTAGTTAATAAACTGAGAGGAACCTTAAGTGTAGCGGCTGTTAAGGCACCTGGATTTGGAGATAGACGTAAGGCTATGCTTGAGGACATTGGTATCCTTACAGGTGGTCAGATGATTTCAGAGGATATTGGACTTAAGCTTGAAAATGTGAAGATCTCTGACCTCGGCAGGGCAAAGAAGATCCACATTGATAAAGACAACACAACAATAGTAGAAGGCGCTGGGGATTCTGCCAAGATACAGGGTAGGGTTAAACAGATAAAGACACAGGTAGAAGAAACTACATCTGATTATGACAGGGAAAAGCTCCAGGAAAGGCTTGCTAAACTTGTGGGCGGAGTTGCTGTCATAAATGTCGGTGCCGCTACAGAGACCGCGATGAAAGAGAAAAAGGCAAGAGTAGAGGATGCCCTGCATGCAACGAGGGCAGCGGTAGAAGAGGGAATCGTCCCTGGTGGAGGTGTTGCACTATTAAGGTGTATCCCTGCACTCGAAAAGCTTAAGCTTGAAGGGGATCAACAGTTAGGTGTCGCGATTGTTAAGAGGGCCCTCGAGGAACCGATAAGGCAGATCGTTAATAACTGTGGGCTTGAAGGCTCAGTAATAGTTGAGAAGGTGAAGACTGAAAAGACAAACATGGGCTTCGATGCGAATATAGAACAGTACGTTGATATGATAAGTGCTGGAATCATCGATCCCACAAAGGTCACCCTCTATGCCCTCCAAAATGCCTCCAGCGTAGCAGGACTGATTCTCACAACCTCTGTTATGGTTACAGATATTCCTTAAGAGAAAAAGGAACCCATGATGCCACCAGGTGGAGGTATGGGAGGAATGTATTAAAAATTAAAAATCTGAGTTTTATTGAAGGCCCTTTCCAGTTCTTCTATAATTAAACTGGAAAGGGCCTTCTCTTCATAATTCCTCCCCTTCCAATACCCAGTCTATATTCTATCTTTCGGTTTTAGATTGACAATAAAAGAG
>JACRGW010000185.1 GCA_016212195.1 Nitrospirota bacterium | reverse complement strand
TCTGAGTTCAGTCTTAATTGTATCAGGAACTACAAAAGACGAGATTGCACCCCTCAGTACCTTTTCTGTGGTTGTGAATATTTCTTCTTTAAGCATCTCGATTGACAGGGGTTCGATACTTATCTCCATCTTATCTTCAGCTGGAGATGTAACCTCAGTAATTTCAAGAATTGGTCTCGAAACACGGTCTATACAATCTTTTACCTTTTTGATAAATTCATGGGATTCAAAGGGTTTTATTATATAATCGTCAGCACCTACATCAGATGCCTTATAGGAGTCGAAGGATTCGTACACACCTGCGAGTAAAAGGACAGGGACATTCATCAGGTCTGGATCCTCTTTTATCTTTTTGCAGAGCTGGTAGCCGTCAGTTCCTGGCATTATGACATCGGCAAGGATGATATCAGGTTTATCCCTTTTTGCTGTCTCGAAGGCTTCGTTACCATTGTTTACAGAAGTGATCGAATAATCCTTCTCAGGTAGTATAAGTTCTACAATCTTCCGGATAGTTATACTGTCGTCTGCAAGGAGAAGCTTGTACCCCATTGTTCTTGACCATAGAGAGTATTAAATTTATTAAATTCTATAGAAGTATACGAAAAGATGTCAAGCCCTTTCTGGCTTTATGAGATGTCCTTAAGTATACCTTCAACCGTCTTTAGAGAGTCTTCTGCCAGCACTACAGGTCTTCCTATGACAAGGTAATTAGCACCTTCCCTGATAGCCTCTTTTGGTGTCATGAACCTTTTCTGATCGTCCTTTATTAAATCAGGGATAGATTCCCCTTCAGGTCTTATTCCAGGGGTTACAATAATGAAGTCCTTGCCACAGCATTCCCTTATAGATCTCACTTCCTCAGGTGATGCTACTACACCATCAAGACCAGCCCTCAGGGCTTTCTCGGATAGATGTCTTACTTTATCCTTGAGGTTTTCCTTTATACCTAAATCATTCAGTGTCTTCTGGTCTATACTTGTAAGGATTGTAACAGCGATTACCATAGGTCTTTTCACATTATCCTTTAAAGAGGTCTCTACCACTGAATCCCTGCACCTCTTCATCATCTCATCACCGCCTAATGCATGGATGCTGAACATAAATACCCCGAGCCTTGTCGCTTCTATTGCAGCCTTTGCAACGGTATTCGGGATATCATGGTATTTGAGGTCGAGGAATACCCTGCCACCTTTCTGATGGACCATCTTGACCGCCTTAGGTCCTTCTTTTGTGAATAGCTGAAGACCTATCTTGAAGATAGAGACCCTCTCTTTGAGGATATCAACCATCCTTTCTGCCTCTGAAAGGCCTTCTACATCAAGGGCGATAATTAATCGTTCACTGTTCACAGTTATATTTTGGGTGGCGTTATTTCTTTCTGTGCCTGGTATTTCCCCTTTTTGTCTGCATAGGACACAATACATTCCTCATCGCTCTCAAAGAATATAATCTGTGCTATACCCTCATTTGCGTAAATCCTGACAGGGAAGGGGGTGGTATTAGATATCCCCAGTGTGACATAACCTTCCCATTCAGGCTCAAAGGGGGTGATATTAGTTATGATACCGCACCTCGCATAGGTTGATTTACCAAAGCCTATGGTCATAACATTCCTCGGTATCCTGAAATATTCGACACTTCTACCCAAGACAAAGGAGTTAGGCGGGATGATACATACATCCCCTTTAAAGTCTTGAAAGGATTTACTGTCTATACTTTTAGGGTCAAGAATGTTAATGTTTTTACCAAATATCTTGAACTCCTCTGAAACCCTTATGTCATAACCGTATGATGAAAGACCGTAGGATATAGTCCCCTTCTTCACCTGATTTTCCTCGAAGGGTTCTATCATCTTATGCTCCAGTGCCATCCTTTTTATCCAGCGGTCACTCTTTATCATATTAGTGTTTCTAAACTAAAAGTTCACGGTTCACGGTTTTAAGTTAAAATAGCAGATTGAAGGGATAAATACAATAGTTATGCTTTTTTTCTAAACTCGTAATAGATTTGCTGATTCAAAGCAACTTTTCTAATTGACATCCTAAAATAAAAGTAGTATAAAGACTCTGGAATTGGGATTACTCAGAAAGGAGGAATTTATGGCGTATTATATAATCTTGAGTAAACTTACAGATGAGGGTAGAAAGACGATAAAGGAAAAACCTGAAAGGATCCTTGAGGTCAATAAGGAAATCGAAAAGATGGGTGTTAGGGTGGTTAAGCAGTATGCAGTATTAGGTCCTTACGACTTTGTGAATATTGTAGAGGCGCCTGACAATGAGACCGTAATGAAGATGTCCGTTGAGCTCGGTGCAAGGGGTTCTGTCCAGCTCCTCACCCTTGCAGCAGTTCCGGTAGAAGAATTTATAAAAAAGTTAAAATAGAATTACAGGCCCCCTTCCTGTTTCAGAAAACTTTCTCCAAATTTATTCAACCACATGATATGGCTTTTTTCCTCGTTTATGATTTCATCTACGATTTCCTTTTCTTTAACCGCATCCCTGATGGCATAAAAATAGAGTAATGTCTCTTTCTCAAAACCGATTGCAAAATTGATAGCCTTTTCCACCGTCTTCACATGCTCAAGGGATGGAAGGAATTTCCCTTTACCGAGGAAAAACTCTGATTCTACAATAGCCCTCAGATATTGTGAGACCTCCTCCCATCCTTCAGGTTCATCACCCCCTGTTATTTCCTTCAGCTCGTAAAAGGCCTTTTCATGTCTAAGTTCCTTTACTGCAAGGGTCTCAAAGAGTTTCCTGAGACCCTCATTTTCACTGAATTTCTTTGCCATTTCTCTATAGAATTGATGCCCGAGTCTTTCTGTCAGAATTGCCTGTTCGATGACCTCTCTTATGGAGAACCTTTCCATAGAATCTCCCTTAACTTGAAATTCCCTGTGGCTTGCAGTTTATTTTCTTTCATTTTC
>JACRGW010000184.1 GCA_016212195.1 Nitrospirota bacterium | reverse complement strand
GTTTGTAGGGCCGATTAAGGACGGCAAGACCCATATAACAGATTTCTATAAGTCCATGATCACAGGCGCCCTCTGTATAACGGTCTCGACCCCGATCCGAAACAAGAAGGACGAGATTATCGGTGTATGCGGGATCGATATCAAATTTGAGGACCTGGTAAAGATAGCCAACAGCGGGGCAGCAGGCATCGAGGATGATATATAGGTGCAAGTTGGACAAAAATCTCGGCCGGTTATAGAATATTGTTGATGGGAGATACCGGTTTTTTACATAGAGGTTCGAGGATAATACTCCCATTTTTAATTATACCATTGATCTCCTATATCATCTTCTTTCTTAATGCAGGGATAAATAAAAGAAACTTATCTAACCAGGAGAAAAGAGGTCATATAATACAAGAGGCCGACACGAGGATTGATGGATTTACCCTCTTTCAAACAAATAATGGGAAGGTAGATCTGGAGATAAGGGCTAAACGGGCGGAGGTATTTGAAGAAGAGGAAATGGCCTTATTGAGTGATGTGAAGGTAACTATTAACAGAGAAGACGGTATGAGGGTCTATCTGGTTGGTGATAGTGGCAGCGTTAATACATCCAGTAAAGATTTCCGGATAGACAAGAAGGAGACGGATACCAGAATCAGTCTTGGTGACGACCTGACGGTAATTACCGGTTCCATCAGATGGATAAATAAGGACAGGGAGGTTATATCGGATTCTCCTGTAGAAATCAGGCAGGCAGGGATCGTAATTAAAGGAAATCAATTTGTTGCAAATCTGGATACACAGGAATTTGAGGTGAGCGGGGATGTTAAAACACATATTGATCGATAGACACCAAGCCTGTATAGCATTGGCAATCCTGCTTCTGACTATGCATCCTTATATTACGGATAATGCCTATTCATCAATAGATACCGGGATATCTGTCACCTCTCAAAAGATGACTGTAAGGAATCAGGAAAATCTAATGATATTTGAAGGTAAGGTTACAGTAACAAAGGAGGATCTCACTATCAATGCAGACCAGCTTAAGGTCTACTTTGTCTCTTCACCTCAGGGTATTCTATCCTCCGATGGGGAGTCAAAGAATAAAAAAGATAGTAATAATGATAAAAATGAGAAGAATGCCCAGGTCAGGGAGGTCTCCTCAATGGAGGCCACAGGCAATGTGACCTTGAGACAGGGGGATAAACGGGGAAAGGCGGATAAGGCGACCTATTACAAGAAGGATGATATGATTATCCTGATGGGTAATGCGGAGATATGGGAAAAAGATTATAATGTAAAGGGAAAGAGGATGACGATATATTTGGGGGAGGAGAGGAGTATTGTCGAAGAGAGTAAGGTCAGGATAGATAGTAATAAAAAATAGCAAATCGATTATTCTGTTAAAATGAGGTAGAATTGATCTTAGAGGCAAGGGGGTTAAAAAAAGAGTATGGAGGGAGAAGGGTAGTTAAGGGGGTGGATATATCGATAAAGGAGGGAGAGGTTGTCGGTCTGTTGGGTCCGAACGGCGCCGGAAAGACGACAATATTTTATATGATGGTGGGGTTGACAAAAGTGGGTGGAGGCGAAATATTTCTGGGAGAGGAGCGGATCACCAATCTCCCTTTGCACCTGAGGTCGAGGAAGGGCATAGGATACCTGCCTCAGGAACCATCAATATTCAGAAAGTTGAGTGTAGAGGAAAACCTTCTTGCAATCCTGGAGATGAGTGATATCCCTGCTGCTGAAAAGGATGAAAGATTAAATAGCCTGTTAAAGGAGCTTGATATTATTAACCTTGCCAAGAATAAGGCATATACCCTTTCAGGCGGGGAGCGAAGACGGGTGGAGATAACAAGGGCCCTCATTACATCTCCGAGTTTTCTTCTCCTGGATGAGCCTTTTGCAGGAATAGACCCGATCTCGGTATCTGAGATCCAGAGGATCATCTCCCAGCTTAAGGAGCGGGGGATAGGTCTGCTCATAACGGATCACAATGTGCGTGAGACCCTTGAAATTACAGATAGGACATATATAATCAGTGAAGGGGAGATATTGGAGGACGGGACACCTGATTATATTGCCCGGAGCCAGAAGGCGAGGGAGATTTACCTGGGGGAGAAATTCAAGTTTAATAATTAGGGCAAATACGAATGAAGATGAAGTTGAACTTAAAGCTCGGCCAGAAGCTGATAATAACACCTCAG
This sequence comes from Nitrospirota bacterium, assembly GCA_016212195.1. GTDB lineage: Bacteria > Nitrospirota > Thermodesulfovibrionia > JACRGW01 > JACRGW01 > JACRGW01. Next base: position 4,694 of record JACRGW010000184.1, on the reverse strand, counting down.
CTCCAGCAGGCCATAAAACTGCTCCAGTTGTCGAGGCTTGAATTAAATCAGGTCATCTCTCAGGAAATGCTTGAAAACCCGATGCTTGAGGAGGAGATGACGCCGGAGTCTCCAGAATTGTCAGAAGAATCTCTCTCCTCTTCAAATACCGTAGATGACTCAGACGAAGAGGATCGGTCAGATAAGGCGGAGATCGAGGATTTAAGCTTCATCTGGAATGAATACCTCGACGATGACAGGACGTCTTATTCCTCTGCAGCAACCGAGGATCTCCCTTCCTATGAACAAACCCTTTCCAGGTCAGATTCCATCTTTGATCACCTCCTGTGGCAGTTGGTGTTATCGTCTGTCAGTGAGGAGGAAAGGAGAATCGGCGCCGTAATAATAGGTAATATTGATGACGACGGATACCTGAGGTCCCCCCTGGAAGAGATCGCCTCCTCGGCCGGGACCAAGGTAGAAGATGTAGAGGATGCCTTGAAGCTGATCCAGGCATTTGATCCAATGGGGGTAGGCGCCAGGGACTTGAAGGAGTGTCTTCTTATTCAGGTTGAGCAGCTTGGCCTTAAAGGGACCCTTGTGGAGTTGATCATTAACTCTCATCTTAAGGACCTTGAAGGAAAGAAGTACCAGCTAATAGCCAAGGCCCTCGGGGCTACGATAGATGAGGTCTTCCAGGCAGCGAAGGTTATAGAGGGGCTTGAGCCTAAACCAGGGCGCCCATTTTTTACAACAGAGAACAGGATAATCACACCGGATGTCTATGTAACGAGATCCGATAAAGGCTATACTGTTCTGCTCAACGACGACGGGCGGCCGAAGCTCAGAATAGGGCCTTTCTATAAGAGAATGCTCAATTCCCAGGGAGAGATGTATAATCCTACAAAGACATATCTGGAAGGAAGGCTCAGGTCTGCCCTCTGGCTCATAAAGTCTATTGAACAGAGGAATAAGACGATACTCAGGGTGGCAGAGAGTATAGTCAAATTCCAGCAGGAATTCTTTGATAAAGGGGTAGGTTTCTTGAGGCCTTTAGTTTTACGGCAGGTAGCCGAAGATATCTCTATGCATGAATCAACGATAAGCAGGGTGACAAACAATAAATATATGCATACCCCCCAGGGTCTGTTTGAATTAAAGTATTTTTTTAGCACAAAGATTAACAGGACCGGAGGGATAGGGGGCGAGCTCTCATCTATCACAGTAAGGGAGATGATAAGAAAGATGGTAGCTGAGGAGGATCCGCGGAGGCCCTTAAAGGACCATGAGATCGTCGAGAGACTTAAGATCAAAGATATAATAGAGATTGCAAGGAGGACGGTGGCAAAATATAGGTCAGAGTTGAATATACCACAGGCGAGCAAGAGAAAGAGATTATTCTGACAACAACCTGTTACCGGAGAGGTAAACTGTTCAACTTGTATAAAGGTTTAAAGAAAATAGTTTATAAATCGGAGGTGGAAGACTTATGCAGGTAAATATTACTGGCAGACACACGGAAATAACAGATGCCCTGCGTGATTATGCAGAGGGGAAGATCAGAAAGATGGAGAGATATGGTTCAAAGGCGAATGAGGCAAACGTTATATTGAGCGTAGAGAAATACAGGCATATTGCCGAGATCTCTTTGAATCTGAACGGTTTTATTATAACTGCAAAGGAGGAGACAGAGGAGATGTATTCCTCCATAGACAAGGCCCTTGATAAGATAGAGAGACAAGTCAGGAGATACAAGGAGAAACTGACCGACCACAAGGTTTCACCTGACACAAAGAGGAGGAATATACAGCCTGACTCAAGTCCCATACACAAGGAGAATCTGCCAAGGATAATCGAGAAGAGAAAGGTCGTAATCAAACCAATGCTGCCGGAGGAGGCGATAATGCAGATGGAGACGCAGAAGATGAATTTTTACCTCTTTGCCGATCCCTCAAACGAAAAGGTAAAGGTTATATACAAGAGAGAGGATGGTAATGTGGGGCTTATCGAACCGGTATACTAATGAACTCGGAGGGGGGCAAAGCCCCCCTTCCGAACACTCGCCTCGGCAAAGCCGAACCCTTCGGGGCATAGGGCTCGCTGCCTCTCCCCAAGAAGCTATTGAGTTTTGCATAAATAAAGGAGGAAATCTTCCGGTAGTTCGGTAAACTCACTACGGGTCATGGTGAGCTTGTCGAACCATGACCCGTGCACCCTTCGACAAGCTCAGGGTGACCGGATGCAACGACATGTATCTTTCCATTACATATGCAAAGATCAATAACGTAGAATGGCATCAACCATTTCTAATCTTTATAGACACTGGTGAGGTGTGAAGGATCTAAAGGTTGTCATTATCAGTGGTCAGTCGGGTTCCGGCAAGAGTTATGCTATAAAATGTTTTGAGGATCTTGGTTTTTTCTGTGTTGACAACCTTCCCCCTCCACTTATTCCGAAATTTGTCGATATCTGCAGCCAATCAGGGAGCGAAGTAAAAAAGATTGCCCTCGGGATAGATATCCGCGAGAGGAGTTTTCTGGCCGATTTCGTCTCTACCTTTGACCGGCTGAAGGCTGATGGTTTCCAGATTGAGTTGTTATTCCTTGAGGCCCGGGATGAGGTTCTTGTAAGCAGGTTTTCTGAGACCAGAAGACCCCATCCTCTTGCCAGAAACAGACCAATACTGGAGGCGATTAAGCTTGAAAAGGAAAGGTTATCAGAATTAAGAAAGGGTGCAGACAAAGTAATAGATACCTCAGAGTACAATGTTCACAAGCTAAAAGAGGTTATAACAAAGTATTATATAACAAGGAGTGATGTTAAGAGGTTAAATATCTTTTTGATCTCCTTTGGATATAAATATGGCAGCCCCTATGAGGCCGACCTGCTCTTTGATGTCAGGTTTCTTGTCAATCCGAATTTTGTCTCTGATTTAAGACTGCTTTCAGGAGATGACCCGAAGATTGAGGAGTATATAATGAAAGATCAGACCAGCCGTTCTTTTATAAACAGGCTTACCAGGTTCCTTGAATTCCTTTTCCCATTATATGAAAAGGAAGGGAGGTCCTATCTTACATTGGGGATAGGTTGTACAGGCGGGAGGCATAGGTCTGTTGTTGTAGCCAATCTTATTGGTAGGTTTTTTAACAAAAAAGGACTTGAATTAACTGTAAGACATAGGGATATCGGAAGGGTATGAAGAGTTATGCTGTAGCGATATCGGGTGCAAGCGGCGCTGTTTACGGTATAAGGCTCCTTGAGTATCTCTCAAAAGAGGGATATAAGGTGTATCTGACTGTTTCATCTGATGGCCTCTCGATAATCAGGAATGAGGTCGGGATAGACTGGTTGGGAGGCGAACCGGAGGTGAATAAGGACATAAAGGAGAGGTTTGGCGGAGACATAAGATATTTTGAAGAGACCAACCTGAATGCCCCAATCTCAAGCGGATCAGTCTATCTGGACGGGATGATAGTTATACCATGCTCTATGAAGGCCATGTCAGCCATTGCCCATGGTTTTTCATCAAACCTGATAGAAAGGGCGGCAGATGTAACGATAAAGGAGAGGAGGAGACTTGTCATAGTTCCAAGGGAGACGCCCCTCAGCGCTGTACATCTGAGAAATATGCTTACCCTTGCGGAGACCGGTGTTCACATAATCCCTGCAATGCCGGCCTTTTATAATAACCCTAAATCCATAAATCATATGGTAGATTTTATTGTCGGGAGGGTACTCGATTCCCTCGGCATCCAGAATAATCTGTTTGAAAGATGGGGTAAAGGTCCATAGCAGGATTATCGTTATGAAGCCTATTACCCCCTTCCTCCTTCCGCTTTACTTAGATAACGCCTCGGATGAAACTTTGAGGATATTGGCAGGAGAAAAATACCTGAACAGCGATATCCTTGACAGGATAGCGAGGATCCATTTTAAGAAGATAAAAATAATGGAGATCCTCGTAAAAAATCCGGGGACAAGCGGAGAGACACTTTTATTTCTTTACAGTATCCCCTCCAGGGATTTGAAGGATATGATAGCAAGGCACAGGGAAGACGTTGTCCTTGCCTTGGGTGAATTGGTTCCGGCCGCTTCAGAGACCGGCGGTTTGTCAATCCCCGCAAAAGAGGATGAGCCTCATGTAAAAAAGATGAGCCTCTTTCAGAGGATCCAGGTGATGCCTGTTGCCGAAAAACTCCACTTTGCATTAAAGACAGACAGGGACGGCAGAAGCATATTGATAAAGGATTCTAATAAACAGGTAGCACTGGCTGTTCTTGCGAATCCCAAGATAACAGAAGACGAGGTTCTCTTGATAGCGCAGTCAAAGAATGTGCAGGAGGAGATCCTGAGGGAGATATGCAAGAACAGGGAATGGACAAAAAACTACGCAGTAATATTTTCATTGGTAAATAACCCAAAGACCCCCATTGCCTTGGCGCTGGGCTATTTGCAGAAGCTAAAAGAGAAGGATCTTGCCATTTTGTGTAAAAATAAGGGGATACCCAGGGTTATCAGGGATTCGGCCAATAGAATAATACAGATGAAAAGCAAAAAAACCTGATTTTTTGCAGGATTAAATTTAATGCTTGACAAACTTAGTATATTTAGTATACTAAGTAACAAAATTACAAAAAATGTAAAAAGTAATTTTTATAAATTAATTATATAACTTAATTATTAGGGTTGGCTGGGTGGCAGTGAGGATCGAAAAG
>JACRGW010000186.1 GCA_016212195.1 Nitrospirota bacterium | reverse complement strand
GCTATCAAAGGCATCTTCAAAGGGAATGAGGTTAAGCTCTATACCAGTCGGCAAAAGATCGTAAAGTTCAGTTAAAGCTTTAATATAAAGTTCCGGTACCAGTCCTTCTACAACAAGATCAATATCTGATCTCTCGTGGATATAACCCTTCACTAATGACCCGATAAGAAAAACGTTTTTAACTTTGTACTTGTTTTTTAATAACCTTGCACATTCCTTTGCTCTTAAAATAAGATTCCTTTTCTTTACTTCGAGTTCTTCTGTTAAATTAAATTCTTTTTCAGGCATAAGGGCTATTCCTCCTTAGTAATATAACATTAAGTATAACAAGCTACCTGTAATTCACAAACTCCATATGTATTCCTAAGTCCTTTTCTTTGAGGAGTTTTATGAGGGACTGGAGGTCGTCGATCTTCTTGGCAACGACCCTTACCTGGTCCTGCTGGATCTGTGCCTGGACCTTTAATTTAGTATCCTTTATTATCTTTACAATCTCTTTCGCTTTTTCGCTCGGTATTCCCTGCTGTAAAGTAACAATCTGCCTCACAGTTCCTCCTGATGCAGGTTCGACCTTACTGTAACTCAATGCCTTGAGGGATACCCCCCTCTTTACGAGTTTTGACTGGAGTACGTCTGTAACTGCCTTTAGCTTGAACTCATCATCTCCTATCAGAGTTATTTGATTATTGCCTTTATCAAGGTCTATATTACTTTTGCTCCCCTTGAAGTCGAACCTCTGGCCTATCTCCTTCATTGCCTGCTGGACTGCGTTAGAAACTTCCTGCAGGTCTACTTTTGATACAATATCAAAGGAATGCTCTTCTGCCATTTCACCCTCCCCTCCATCCCCTCCCCATCAAGGGAGGGGAGATAATTGGCTATCTTTAGGGTAGGGGCGACTTTAGTCGCCTCTACGAGTCATTAACCTTTATATAAAATTTTTAGAGAGAGGCTGAAGCCTCCCTTACCCATCTTGAGATTCTTCGGGCTTTGCCCTCAGAATGACATGCCGTCATCTGTGCAATCTGTTTTCGTAATCTGTGTAATCAAACTATTCAATTACTCTCACTCCCTCAGGTACCTTAAAGTGGAAGATCGAATCTTTGAGCCCTTTATTCACCTTTATATCTTTCAGTGTAACAGTAGTTTTATTTCCATAAATATCGAAAAGGGAAAAACTTACAATGTTAAATTCCTTAGAGTCCACCTCGAGGAATATCTTTTCGATATTTCCTTTTACTCCCTTTGGAGTAAGCCCTATTATATAATTATTTGAGCCTCTGGAAAGTTTGATTTCGAAATCGTCCTTTAGCCTCCCGACGCCGGAGAGGAAACTGGCCGGGGTTCTATTCTGAGGGCTATCAGAAAAGGGTGCCTTGAGTACCTGTTTTTGTTCAGGCTGGTATAACCAGATTGTTCCACTTTCAATAACAATCTCCTGCCTCTTTGGTTTTTTATAGTCCCATCTCATCTTTCCCGGCTTCTTGATATATACCTTTCCCTCTGATTTTTCGATTTTATCCATCGTCTTTATTAAAGATTCCTGGGTGAAGTTAGCCTCAAGGTCGGTTGTGTTTTCATAATTCTCCTGGACCTTATTTATGATATCTTCTAAAGTCTCAGCAGAAAGAATAAGAGGGATAAAAACAGTAGACAGTAGACAGTAGATAACAGACAGTGACCAGTGAACGGTGAACAGTGAACAGTTTTTAACCTTCAAACCTCCTCCTGTAAAGTACTTCCCTCCCTTTACTCCCATCAGGAGGACTCACTATCCCATCTTCTTCCATCATCTCTATCATCCTTGCTGCCCTGTTATAACCAACCCTCAATCTCCTCTGGATCATAGAAATAGATGCCTGACCTGTGGATGTTACAATCTCAACAGCCCTGGAATAGAGTTCATCCCTCTCTGATTCCTCTCTCTCTTCTTCCTTTATCTCGATCTCTTTCTGCATGAAACTATCATAATCTGGCGAGGTCTGATCCTTTAGAAATCCTACAACCCTCTTTATCTCTGCATCTGATATATATGCGCCATGGATTCTGATCAACCTGGCTGTCCCAGGAGGCAGGAAGAGCATATCACCCTTGCCGAGGAGTTGCTCAGCCCCGTTTGTATCAAGGATAGTCCTTGAATCTGTCTTTGATGAGACCTGAAAGGATATACGGGCAGGGAAATTCGCCTTGATAACACCTGTAAGGACATCTACCGATGGCCTCTGCGTAGCAATAATAAGGTGGATCCCTGCTGCCCTTGCCATCTGGGCAAGTCTCGCTATAGAGTCTTCAACCTCATGGGCGGATATAAGCATAAGATCAGCAAGTTCATCTATCACTATAAGAATACAAGGTATCGGTTCAACACCCGGCAGGCTGTTATACCCTTCAATATTTCTAACTCCGCTTTCCGCAAGAAGTTTATACCGCCTTTCCATCTCCCATACCGCCTTCAGAAGTGCCTCTGATGCTATCTTTGCATCGGTAATCACAGGATGTATCAGATGAGGTATATCTTCATAAGCAGAAAGCTCGAGTCTTTTAGGATCTATCATGAGCATCTTTACAACATCCGGAGATGCATTGAAGATAATACTTGACACCATTGCATTTATTGCCATGCTCTTTCCTGAACCAGTTGCACCTGCAACGAGGAGATGGGGCAACTTGGCAAGGTCAGTCACCACAGGATCTCCGAATATATCCTTCCCGAGGGCTACGGTGAGCTTCGAGTGGCTCTTTCTGAAATCATCAGTGGAAAGTATCTCCTTGAAGTATACATCCTCTCTCTCATTATTTGGGATCTCTACACCGACTACCGCCTTTCCGGGTATAGGAGCAACACGGACACTAACAGACCTCATCGCCATTGCAAGATCATCGGCAAGACTCACAATCTTACTCAGTTTTATCCCCGGTGCGGGCTCAAATTCATACATCGTAACTACAGGCCCGGGCTGAACCTGAATTACCCTTCCCTCTACACCGAAATCCTGCAGTTTCTTCTCAAGTATACTTGAGCTCATAAGTAACTCTTCCTTGGACGCCCTTCTCTTGCCTGGAGGGGGATTATCAAGAAGGGAAAGAGGCGGGATCTGGTATTCCCCTTCAGTCTCCATGAACCTGAAATGTGACTGTATAGGTGCAGGCTTTGGTGCCTCTCTCTTTTCAACCTCTACGATCTTTGGTGTATCAACTGGTATCTCTACTTCCTCTTCGATCTCTTTATCTTCTTTCGTTTTCCTCTCTATCCTTGACCTCGCCCTGGCCTTCCTTTCATGTCTTATTTTCTGATACTCCCTGATTTTATTAAAGACAAGGACAGATAAGTCCTTGAACCCCGAGGCGAGTGAGACGAGGGAGAATCTCGTTGTAATTGTGAGGGAGACGAGAAGGATAGTGATGGTTACTATATATGAACCGGTGAGTGAAAGGTATTTGATAAGAATATCTGATATAAAACTGCCAATGAGACCGCCTGAGGGGATTCTTTCATTAAAGATATGAAGGGCCTCGAGCCTGAGCCTCAGAAGGGCAGATGTGGATAAGAGGAGAGAACATCCTCCTGCAATCCTTAGATACCTTGGCCCCTTTTCCCTTCTTATGAGTTTATTGCCTCCATAAAGAAATATTGCGAAAGGTATAAGATATGCACCTCCACCGAAGAACTGTATAAGGCCATCGGCAAGATAGGAACCAAAAACCCCGATAAAGTTGTTGACCTTTCTGTCTCCTACGGTGGTATTGAAAGAGGGATCTAAAGAACTGTAGGAGAGGAGGCTTATTGCTATAATTACTGACAGGGCGATAAAGACAATGCCCAGTGCCTCATCAAGAGAGCCTTTATGTGTCTTTTTCTTTTCCTCCTTCATCTCTACGAGTCATTGACAATCAGATATAAGTCTATCATTATTATCAATCATATTCTATAAATTTTTTGCAACCTCTTTAGCGAAATACGTGAGAATCATATCTGCCCCGGCCCTTTTTATTGAGGTCAGAACTTCTATCATAACCCTTTTTTCATCAATCCATCCCAGCCTCCCAGCAGCCTTTATCATCGAGTATTCACCGCTCACATTATAAGCTGCGATAGGCATATCAAACTCATTTTTCATAAGGGCTATAATATCGAGATAAGCCAGAGCAGGCTTTACCATAATTATATCCGCACCTTCCTCGATGTCGAGCCTTGCCTCCCT
>JACRGW010000183.1 GCA_016212195.1 Nitrospirota bacterium | reverse complement strand
TCCATATCTACAAAGTCAAATATCTCTTCTTTGAAACTCTTCTTAAGTTTGTATACTGCTTCATGTGGGCCCTCCGGGTCTTTCCAGCCTATTGGGAATAAAACATTGGGCCGTTCTAAGATACCTAATATCTGCACTTTTTCGAGTTCAATCTTTTTTCCTTCTCTTCCCTGTGTCTCCGCAGATACGGTATCACCCCAGAGGGGGATCATGAAAATTGTCCAAAATAGTATCATCCCAACTAATTCTGGGACCTTGTGCCTATTTTCTTTTCTATGATATCTATCCATACCAGAACATCCTCCCTCCCTCCGCCTAACCTTACATATTCTTTGTAATTTTTTAAGGCATCTTCGGGTTTACCAAGATACAATTCATATAGTATCCCCAGGTTTAAAAAGGCATTACGAAGATCAGGCCTTATGCTTATACTTTTCAGATAATCCTCCTCAGCCCTTTTAAACTCACCATTCTTCCTGAACAGTATCCCGCGGCTATTGTAAATCTCAGGGTCATCAGGTATGACGGATGAGATATCCCCTGAATACGTCTCCCCCACCTCTTCACGTTTATATCTCACGGGCAATAGTCTTGCGAGACTCTCATAGCTTTTCTTAATCCATTCATCATAAATCCCTGACTCTGTTGTCCTTCGTACATTACCCTCAAAGGCGTTTATAGCCTTCTCCTCAAAGGGATAGGCCTGTTCTTCTAATAGAAAGTTGTATTCCTCAAGCTGTTCAGGTGTAAGTTTCTTGGGTCTCTCTGACTCCAGAATGGCATCTCTAAAGTGATCCAACATCTCGCCCATTTTATAGGTTGTTTCAGTCGTAATATCACTGATACGATATTTGGCAGCGGCCATATAACCGGCCAGTGCATCTTTAAGAAGATCTTCTTTCTTTTTTAGATTTTCTTCTAATGGGTGGCTAAGTTTGACCCCCTCAAATAACATCTTTTTATAATCACTTAAGATAAGCTGTGCCCTGGCAGCAAGCGCAGATTCCTCTATCGTGGCGCCTGCACCCAGGTTTTTGTGAAGCAGCACCACCCTTTCGTATAATCCCCTTGCAGTACCAAAATCTTTAACAGATTCCCTGCTATTAGCAACCCTGTATGTCAGTTCAACCATCCTGGGGCTTTCTGGAAATTCCCCCCAGAACTTCCTATAACTATTATATAAAGCAGTTAAATCTTCACCTCTCTCATACATAAGGATCGCCTTATAGAACACATCTTCTTTTAGCTTTCCCTCTGTTGCAATATCAGCAGCCCTCTCATAGACCTGTGCAGCATTTGCATAGTCCTTGAGTTTTTCTTTTATCTCTCCCCACTGTGTTAAAGCATCAAAGGCATATCGCGAGCCTGGATATTTCTGGAATAGGATAGCATAGTCCTTTATTGCCTTCTCCCACTCCATATTTTGTTCCAACAAAACCCCTGCATCGTACAGTGCGACAGGAGCAATATCTGAGTTGGGCACAGTATGATACACTTTCTCAAAGGCCCCTGCGGCCTCCAGCGCCTTACCCTGTGATTTCAAATCCTCTGCCTGTTTATACAATGACGCACCCAGTGCCCTTTCTAATAGAGGGAGATCTTTCTTATCACTCTCAGGGATTAAAGCTATGGCCTTCCTTATCTCCTCTTCACTCTTCTTGTAAGACTGTTCCTTTAAGAAGCTCTCTGCTATAAGCCTCTGAGCCATATATTTTTCTCTTTCTGTAGATAGGCTATCTTCTATTACAAGATGGGCCATAGACCTGCCTTCTTCAAATTTACCCACCTGAGATAATATATCTGCTCCATTGATAAGGACCTCCGGGACCCTCCTGTCCTTTGGAAAGGTCTTGGCGAAATCTTTGCATCCCTCTGCTAACCTAAGTGTATAACTATTATCAGCCCGAATGGACCCTGCGGGCTTTGCAAGTTTCTCCAATGCAAGCAAGGCCCCATAACCAGCCTCTACACTGAAGGCAGAGGGTTGATACTGATAGGCAACCTTTTCATACTCAGTTGCTGCATTATGATAATCTTTCATATCAAAATAGGTCTCTGCTAAAAGAAAGTTTACCTCTGCTAACATGGACTTTAGCTCTACAGATTCAGGCTCCTGGGGAAAATTGTCAATAAATCTACGCATATGGATAATCGCCTCTGCATAATCTTTTTCCTTCTTTGAGAAACGTGCCGTAGAATAACGGTATTTTGCCAACTGGAACATGTCATGTTTTACGAGGGGCTTATTTAACTGCACGAGATTCCTTGCCCGCTTCTGGGCCCTCCTCCTGCTGGATTTAAACCATAGGCCATCCTCCCTGTAGGTATCTATAAGTTTTACCCTTGAATTGTGGGCAAGGTCGAACATATTGCCTCGGGTGTATGCCTCAATAACCTTTGATTGAAACAGGGGTGCATCCTCGTGAAACGGGTTTGTATTAACAAAGGCCTCATAGGTATCTGCCGCCTCTTTAAACCTGCCGGTCTCAAGGTATATATCTCCAAGCCTCCTGTAAATATAAGGTTCAAAACCCTGGATGCCCCTGACCTTGAAATAGTCTGCTATCTTAGAATGACCTCCCATATAATCAAATACTAAAATTAGAGTTTTGATGGAATCCCAGACCATATCCTTTTCTACAACCGAAAGCTCTTTTATCTCTTCTTTACCTTCAGGGGTAAGTTTTATCCCTTTTCTCTCAAGGAGCGATATAAATTTATCTGCAGCGCCTTCATAATCTTTGTTCTGGAAAAGCGCCCACCCCAATTTATACAGGGCCTTATCATCGAGGTTATAGTCATCCTTTTTTAAGACCTGTCGGTAGTAGGAGATGGCCTTAGATTTATCTCTTGCCTCAAAGTAATATTCACCCAGCCTGAAGTATGCCTCCTGGGCAAATCTTCCGTTCGGGAATTCCTTGATTATCCTTTCTAACAACGCATTAGAGCTATCTACATCCCCCTCTTCCATGTACCCCCGGGCCAACTGATATAATATACCCTCATTTTCTAGTCTATCAGGATAGAGCCCCAATACCTCTTTATAAAGCCTCCTTGATCTGGAGTGGTCAAACCTCACCTTCTTTCGTATATAGGTATTCTCTTCTATCTCCATATAGATATCTGCCAGTTCCTGCATGCCCTTTGCGATCATTCCACTCTTGTACCCTTTGTTGGCCTTTATAAACTCTTCATATGTCTTCAAAGCCTTCCAACGGTACTCCAGTGCCTTCTCCTGCGGCCTGTCCTGAAAGGTAAGGATCTTTTCCGTGGTAGATTTGACCTCTTTTTCCCTTACTATGTCTACATGATCTCTTGCACAGGATGTGAGCAGGAGGATCATAAGTAGTAATAAAACCTTGATCATGGGCCATCAAAGATCATCTCGCTGCTGATCTGTCCACCCCCTTCTAATCTAAGATTTCTCGCTATCTCTAAGGAGGTATTTGCCGCCACTTCTGACACCTGATATCTCAGGTTCTCAAGCCTGCGATCCAATCTTTCAGAAATATTGGTGAGTATCTCCTCCCTCGCTTTCTTTGAGGTCTTTATCAAGGATTCTACCTCATAATTGACTCCTTTCCGAGCCCCTCCGAGGTATGCTTCCATCGAAGATAGACCATTATATAAATCCAATTCATTAGATAATTCCTTATCTCCTGTCATATCTATTGCCTGGGCTATCCCCTGCATATCCTTCCCTTCAATTTCCTTCTCTATCTCTGAGATCTTTTTCAGCAAATCTTCATAATACTGTAGTGCAATCCCATTCTGTTCGAGCGCCTTACCATAAGCACTTAATGTAGTATAGGCATATCCTATGTAGGGCATTATCTCGATTGTGTATTTACTCTGAGGGTACAGGTAATATAACTCTTCCCAGAAGACTACAACCCTTACCCACCTCCCCATATTTGCATAGGCCCACCCTGATCCAAATAATGCCTGGATATAAAATGGACTATCCTTAGGGATGATTGAAAAGTGTTTGATAGCCTCTAACGGATTATTTCCCTCCAGATATGTAAATCCCAATGTGAGATGGGCCTTGAGGGCAAGATTTTCTAAAAGACTCTTCTCTTTATCCTTAATTGCCTGAGAGCCCGAGAAATTTCTTGAGACCTGTTCTAAATACTCTATTGCATCATTTTCCTTCTCTGTATTAAGGCTTATCATCGCTTTAGTATAGAGTCCATAAATATAGAACCTGCTTTTAGCAGGGATTAAGTTTACAAGTCTCATAGCCTCTGAATAGTCTCCAATTTTCATGAGGCTATTAGCCCTGAGATACAGGGATTCATCCATTACATCCTGCGAGGCCTCCTTTCCTATCCGTGAAAAGGCTCCTGCAGCCTCT
>JACRGW010000181.1 GCA_016212195.1 Nitrospirota bacterium | reverse complement strand
TCCGTGATTGTCATTCCCGTGAAAACGGGAATCCAGTTCCTTTTGTTTTTCTGGATTCCTGCTTCCGCAGGAACGACGAAGAGAAAAACAGAATGGCTTATTATATACATAATTGCTATTACGGAAAAAGTAATTCTTACCAAAAGTAACTTTGGACTAATAAATAATCATTCTGGTATAATAACCTGACCCGGTCTTTTTTTAACAAACAATGACACTTCACAGGATACTTTTTATACTCATCTTCCTTCTTGGTGTAGCACTGAGGGTGATCTATCTTATTACACAGGACCTCGATTCTGATCAGGCTATCATGGGCCTCATGGCGAGGCATATCCTGGACGGAGAATTCCCCATCTTTTACTGGGGAGAGCGTTATGCAGGACCTGTAGAGTCATATTTTGCCTCTATAATATTTTACATCTTTGGATCTTCACCACTTACCCTTATCCTTTCCCCTTTTATATTTTCCCTTATCTTTATCTTCCTCGTTTACCGTCTTGGGAAGGAGATGTTTAACGAAAAGGTGGGGCTTATGGCGATGCTCCTTGTTTCTGCATCGCCTCCATTTTTAATCTGGTACAGTGTCAGTCCGAGTGGAAACTATATACAAAATCTGGTCTTCGGGACACTCCTTCTTCTAATGACCTTCAGGTTTGTAAACATAGTAAGCGATGAAAAGACCGCAAAGAGATACTATATCGTCATCGGTTTTGTAGGTGGTCTTGCATGGTGGGTGAACTTCCAGATAGCCTATTTCCTCCTCACAGCGTTCATATTTATGTTCCTTAAGGACAGATGGCGTTTCATAAAAAGGGGTCTTCTCTATCTCTTCCCATCCTTTATGATAGGTAGCTCTCTCTTCTGGTATTATAACCTTAAGAACTCCTGGGGCTCGATTGATGATATTCAGAGATATAGCCAGAAGATCAAACTCTCTAATAGCCTTATCGCCTCTTTTGATTTCAAACTTCCCTTCGTCCTCGGACCTTTTGCCCACCGTGATACTTTGTATCTCGGTAAGTATTTCATTATTGTTTTTGGTGTGCTACTTTTATATTTTATCTTCACTTACAGAAGAGGTCTCATTGATCTTTTCAGACTGTCAATAAAGAGGATGACAGGCGCAGAGATCCTGATGGTCTTCTTTATAATATTCTCTGTCGTAATAATCAGCAGGTACAATTATTCGACTATCCTCAGATATTATCTTCCCATATATTCTGTATTTCCGATAATCCTTGCTGTATCCATATATAATGCCGGGAGGGTCTTCAAGCCATTGCCCTTATTGCTTGTTGTCATCTTTGCATCCTTTAATATCTATGGGGATATAAAAGGGGCGGTAATCTTTGATTCTAAAAAACTTAAGAGTTATAGAGAGAGCAAAGAGAGAGAAAGGGTCTTATTTGATTCTCTAATCAGTAAGGGGATCAGGTATGTGGGAGAACTGGATTACTGGAAAAGATACAAATTCACCTTCGATTCATCTGAGAAGGTGATCTTTACATCTCCGGCATTGGACTGGCATCCCAATAAATACCCTGCCTATACAGAGGGCCTCCATACCCAGAGTAATCCTGCCTTTATAATAAGAAAGGGTATAAGTGACCGCTTCGATATGTTCCTTAAGTCTCAGGGGATCAGCTATGCCTGGGAGATCTATTTTGATTATCATATCCTTTTCCATTCTTTGAAGATGCCTGAAAAAAAGGGAAGTGTCATACCTGCATCTACCATGATTGCGAGTTCAAACTATGATGAGATTGACCCTAAAAGTGCGATAGACAGGGATGTAACAACAGAATGGACGCCTTTGGTACCTAAAGATAAACCACCACATCTTGAGATTGACATGAAAAGACCCTACCTGATAAACAGGGTATCAATCCTTAATGGTGGGAGTTTCGATAACAGCCCGCCGAGTTATGAACTTGAGGTATCTCTGAATAGGGAGGTTTGGTCAAAGGTTATCTCTATGCCAGTTCAACTTGGGGGATTTGTCTCAAAGGATGGTGTG
>JACRGW010000182.1 GCA_016212195.1 Nitrospirota bacterium | reverse complement strand
TCACCAATTTCTGCCCCAAAAATTTTTAACATCCTCTCAGTGTGGTCTCTTGATTTCTTCGGCTCTGTTATCTTTGTTTCTCCTTCGGCATAAAGGCCTGCAAAAAGGATAGAAGACTTTACCTGAGCACTCGGAACAGGAGATTCATAATTAATTGATCTTAAGTGTCTCCCCTTTATAGCTAAAGGTGCATAACTGCCATCGTCCCTGCCATTTATCTCTGCACCCATTTGCATTAAAGGAGATGTCACCCTATTCATCGGTCTCTTTCTAAGAGAGTCATCCCCTGTTAGTACAGAAAAAAACCTCTGACCGGCAAGAAGTCCTGAAAGGAGTCTTATAGAGGTTCCGGAATTCCCTAAATCCAATACATCCTCTGGTTCTTTAAGACCATCAAGCCCTTTCCCCTCGATGATAAGTTTATCTGTCCCGAGTCCTTCTACTTTAATACCCATCGACTCGAATGCCTTTACTGTTCTCCGGGTATCATCAGCAGAAAGAAAACCCTTTATTATGCTTCTACCTTCTGAGATAGAAGCCAGCATAACCGACCTGTGGGAAATAGATTTATCTCCCGGGACTCTGACTTCACCCCTAAGGGATTTAGCTGGTCTGATTCTTATTATTTCCATTTCTTAACTCGTATGTTTTAGTTCGTAGTCCTAAGATTCTTAACTCTAAACTCTTACCTCTAAACTCATTCATGAGTTCTCCTTTAGCCTTCTTGCTTCCTCAAATTCCCTAAGAAGCCCTTTTTCTTCTCCTTTCTCAAGGTATCCTTTCAGGGTCTTTAAAACCTCTTCGAAGCTATTGATAGAATTCAGCAGATTAACCCTGTTATAAAGACATATATCCCTCCACATCTCTGGAGGGCTTGATGCTATTCTTGTGAGGTCTCTGAAACTCCTGACGGAAAGGGAAAGGGGGTCAGTTTCACCAAAATCCATCCTCGCAACCGTGTTCACGAGTGCATAGGCTATCACATGGGGGAGATGGCTCACAGTTGCAAAGACCCTGTCATGGAGCGATGGATCCATAAGAATCACATCGCTTCCTGCCTCTTCCCACATAGATTTTACTATCTCAAGGGTATCTTTAGCCGTCCTATCAGTAGGGGTAAGGATACATTTAGACCCTTTAAACAATTCTCCAGATGCTGCCTCAACCCCTGAGGTTTCCTTGCCTGCTATTGGATGACCTCCAACAAAGCTTACCCCTTCAGGCAATGCCTCCTCTATCTCTCTGACCAGATCCCCCTTCACGCTACCCACATCTGTAACTATCGCCTTTTTCTTAAGAGAGGTACCTATCTCTTTTACAATCTTAAGGAAGGTTCCGACAGGAGAGGAAAGAATTACAAGATCGGAATCTCTAACACCATCAGAATAAATCCCCCCTCCCAAGCCACCTTTTACTAAAGGGGGGCCTGGGAAGATTTCAGAAGGCTCACAGAAATAGTAATCAATCAGACCTAGTCTTTTTGCTTTCTGAAGATTCTCTTCTGATCTACCGATACCACAGATCTCACCTGCAAGACTTTTCCCCCTCAGGACGCTTGCCAATGAACCACCTATAAGTCCGACACCTATGATTGTTACCCTGTTAAAGAATATACCCATTACTTTCTACAAATCCTAAATTCAAAATCCCATCAAATCCCCCCTCACCCCCCTTTTCTAAAGGGGGGATGGGGGGATTACTGTCTTTTACATTTCCCTCCCCACCGCCATTGCCACCGCCTTTAGTTCCTCCATCAACTGTTTAAAGACCTTGGGTTTTAGTGACTGTTCCCCGTCTGATAATGCCTGGTCAGGATTGGGATGAACTTCGATAAGAATACCATCCGCTCCAGCTGCTATCGCTGCCTTGGCCATAGGGGGTACAATGTCCCACTTTCCTACACCATGACTGGGGTCAACCACAACAGGGAGATGGCTTAACTGCTTTATAACTGGTACGGCACTCAGGTCAAGGGTGTTTCTTGTGGCGGTCTCAAATGTCCTAATTCCTCTTTCACAGAGGATCACATTATGATTTCCACTCGACATAATATACTCTGCAGACATCAGGAATTCCTTTATCGTTGCAGAGAGCCCCCTCTTGAGAAGGACAGGCTTCCTGTATGAGCCTACCTCTGTAAGAAGTCTGAAGTTCTGCATGTTTCTCGCACCGATCTGGATTATATCTGAGTATTCGATAAGAAGGTCTATATCCCTCGGATCCATAATCTCAGTAACTACAGGTAGGCCTGTCTTCTCCGATGCCTCTTTAAGATATTTAAGACCCTCTTCACCAAGACCCTGGAATGAATAGGGCGATGTCCTTGGCTTGAAGGCACCTCCCCTTAAAAAGGTAGCCCCTGCCTTCTTCACCTCATTTGCTACTGCAAGAATCATATCCTCTGACTCAACAGCACAGGGACCGGCCATCACATGGATTCTCTTCCCACCTATCAGATTTCCTTTTATATCTATTACTGTATCCTCACGCTTGAAATCTCTGCTCACAACCTTGAAAGGCTTCAGTATTCTCAGCACCTTTTCTACTCCAGGCATAACAGAGAAGGATTCTTCTTCATCTTCTGTTATCCTTGAGGTATCACCAATTACTCCGATGATCGTCCTTTCTGTCCCCACAGACACCTGCGCCTTAAGATTATAACCCCCAAGTCTCTTTATAATAGAACCTTTTTCTTCCTCAGTTATTCCAGGTCTTAAAACAATGATATCCATATTAGTTCTCCCCTTCCCTGACCTGTCGTCAGGACAGGTTTAAAGTCTTCCTGAATACCTTTATAAATCTCCTGTTCTCATCCGGAAGCCCTATGGTCACTCTCAGATTTCTCTGTCCCATCGGTCTCACAATAACACCTTCCTTTAAGAATCTTTCATAGAGCTGGAAGGCATCGCCTTCAATATCTATATAAATGAAGTTTGCCTCTGTAGGGAGATATTTAACCCCCATACTATTCAATTCCTTATAAAGATACATCTTACCCTCTTCATTAATCCTCCTGCTTTCCTCCACATGCCTGTAATCGGATAGAGCTGCCAATGCACCTATCTGGGCAAGGGAATTTATATTGAAGGGCTGACGTACCTTATTCATCTCGTTAACAAATTCCTTCTTCGTTATCCCATAACCAATTCTCAGTCCAGCCAATCCATAGATCTTCGAGAATGTTCTTAGTATAATAATATTTCTCCCTTCTCTCAGGTACTTCATTGTATCAGGGTAATCCCGAGAGGTGACATACTCATAATAGGCCTCATCTACAACTACAAGAACCCCTTCAGGAAGGTTCTTCATCATTGAATCAAACTCTGTCTCTGTATTTATCGTCCCAGTAGGGTTATTCGGATTAGCGATAAAAACCATCCTGGTCTTATCTGTTACCCTTTTTACCATCCCATCAAGATTATGTCTGCCTTCCTTGAGAGGTACTATCACATTCATCCCATAGGCTGCCTGAATAACCATCGGATAAACCACAAAAGAGGGACTCGCCATTATGGCCTCATCACCTGGTCTCAGAAATGTCCTCACAAATATCTCTATTACCTCATTAGAGCCATTTCCTAAAATAATCTGCTCGGGTTTTACCTCATGCCTTTCAGAGAGAGTCCTTTTGAGGTAATAACCTCCACCATCAGGATATCTATGGATGTTCTCAACCACCTTCCTTATAACCTCTATAGCCTTTCTCGATGGACCCAAGGGATTTTCGTTAGAGGCAAGTTTTATCGAACCCTTTATACCGAGTTCCCTTTCGAGCTCTTCTATAGGTTTACCCGGAGAATAAGGAATAAGCGTCTTTATATTCTCTGCAACGAGATCCATAATCTTTTTTGATTATTTACTAACCTGCCCTGAAGGATAGGATCCGAGAACCTTAAGAAAGAGGCATTCCTTTCTCACCTCGTCGAGGGTCTTCTTAACATTTTCGTCATCGATGTGACCCTCTATATCAACAAAGAATATATATTCCCACGCCTTTTTCCTTGATGGTCTTGACTCTATCTTGGTTAGGTTTATCTTGTTCTTCGCAAAGGGCTCAAGCATGGAATAAAGTGCACCTACCCTGTCTTTTATAGTAAACATAATAGAGGTCTTATCCCTGCCAGTTTTAGAGGGATGTTTATTTGATATAACAAGGAATCGAGTATAATTGTTAATGACATCCTCTATCCTTCTCTGAACGATCTTCAGGCCGTATAGCATTGCTGCCAGATCACTCGCTATTGCGCCTGCACTCGTGTCCTGGGCAGCCATTTCTGCTGCCCTTGCGGTGCTTGGTGCCTCCAGAATTGGTATCCCAGGAAGATTGGCCTCTATCCAGTCCCTGCACTGGGCTGTTGCCTGCGGATGGGAATAGATCTTCCTTATATCTTCTTTCTTCCCTGAAAGGGATAGAAGGTTATGGGAGATCTCCGTCATTATCTCAGCCGATATCTTAAGGTCCGAGTCAACAAACATGTCGAGGGTGTAGCTCACAACCCCTTCCGTAGAATTCTCAATAGGCACAACCCCGTAATTCACATGTCCCCTCTCAACGGTGTCAAAGACCTCTTTTATGCTCCCTACAGGGATATACTGAGCAGAAAAACCGAACTGCTGCATCGCTGCAAGATGGGTGAAGGTGGCTTTTGGACCGAAGTAGGCTACACGTAAAGGCTGTTCTAATGAAAGTGAGGCTGAAAGTATTTCCCTGTATACAGCCCTGAGGGCTTCGCTGGGGAAGGGTCCGGGATTACTCTTTTCCAGTCTCTGGAGGATTTCCTGTTCTCTTTCTGGTGAATGGAACTCGACCTTCTCATTCTTCTTAACCTTACCTATCTCAATTACAATCTCTGCCCGCCGATTAAGAAGTCTGAGTATCTCAGAATCGATATCATCGATCTCTTTTCTGTGATTTTCGATTTCATCCATAACCCCATCTTCCACCCTTTCTGAAGGAATGAGCTAATTTAACTTATGTTATAAGAGATTGCAAGGGATTTTTAAGAAGCGCACTCCGAGGTATCCCCTCTGATCTTCTCAACTGCATGGGAAAGGGCAGGCAGGATAACCTCTAAGTTCTCTTTAACACCTTTTGGGCTGCCTGGAAGGTTAATAATAAGTGTCTTCTTCCTTATGCCTGCTACTGCCCTCGAGATCATTGCCCTGGGTGTCTTTTTAATGCTCTCCATCCTCATAGCCTCTGCCATTCCGGGAATCTCTCGCTCTATGACCTGAAGGGTGGCATCAGGTGTGACATCCCTCGGAGAGACTCCTGTTCCTCCTGTGGTAATTATTATATCTGCCTTCTCACTGTCAGAAATCGAGATAAGCCTGTCTTTAATAATATCCATTTCATCAGGGATAACTTCATAATAGACAACTTCCGCAGGGATTTTCTTAACCATCTTCTTTATCACCTCCCCGCTTTCATCCTCCCTCTCACCCTTTGATCCCTTATCGCTCATGGTAAGAATTGCTATGCGAATCATATTACTAATCCTTTATTGATTTTGTAAGAGGCATCTGGATTGAAGCAAGATTTCTGGGTTCCCGGTCTTCCACTCATATATTACCTGATAGGTCTCTAATCCTTACCACTTTTTAAGTTACCAATAAGGACTAATCAAAGATTGCTGAAATCAAGATGCCTCTTACATTTAGTCTTCTATTCACGCTTGACGGTAATCACATCCCCAGGCCTAACCCATCCACCTTTAATAACCCTAACGAATATCCCTTCCTTCGGCATCACGCAGTCACCTGCCTGGTAATAGATGGCACATCTGTCATGGCAGACCTTACCTATCTGACTCACCTCAAGCTCAATATCGCCTCCTACAGTTATCTTTGTCCCGATAGGGAGAGAGGTCAGATCGAGCCCCTCTGTCGTTATATTCTCAGCAAAATCACCAGGATTAACATCAAGACCGAGATGCCTCATCTTATCAATGCTCTCAATCCCGAGGAGGCTCACCTGCCTGTGCCATTCACTGCTCCCATGGGCATCCCCTTCAACACCGAAATTCTCTCTGAGATAGACATTATCGGTATTCTTCTTCCTTTCTCCTTTCTTCTCACTTATGTTTACAGCTATGACCTTCCCTTCCATTTATTTATCCTATTATAAACAAATTCTATAAAGACTCCACAGCCCCTTCCTGTCCGAAGGATCCTGTGGAAAAGAAAGGATTATTCCTCTTTTCAAAACCTATTGTTGTCTCAGGGCCATGACCTGGATAGACATTTATATTATCATCAAGCGTTGCGAGTCGCTCCCTTATAGATTTAAGCAATTTCCCCATATTCCCTCCAGGGAAGTCTGTCCTTCCTGCAGAACCTGCAAATATCGTATCGCCAGTGAAGACAAACCCATTACCGAGAAGACAGATACAACCTTCAGAATGTCCAGGGGTATGGAGAACCCTGAGTTTGATCTCTCCAATATAGATCTCATCATCATCCTGAAGGAACCTATCAGGTTCAGATGGAGGCACATCAAGCCCATAGAGAAAGGCCTGTTCCCCTGCTACCCTTAGAAGGTCCTTATCCCCCTCGTGTATCATAATCTCCGCACCTGTCGCTTCTTTAAGTGACTGATTTACCCCCACATGATCGAAATGCGCATGGGTATTAATGATATACCTGAGTTTAAGACCCTTCTCATTCAACAGATCAAGTATCCTGTCATCCTCATCACCTGGGTCTATAACAGCCGCCTCTTTTGTCTCTTCGTCTCCGAGAATATAGCAGTTTACCTCCAAAGGACCTACTATGAGTTTATCCAAGAACATTTTTCATCTCCCCTAAGTCTCAGACCGATTGGTCGTAGACCGAAACCTCTCCTTGATAATCCCGAAAAGAAACAAAAATTCCTCACTTTTTAAGAGATACATCAACAGGGAATAAATAAATAGACTGAGTAATATACCACCTCCAAGAATGAATGTCTTATAAATAATTTGTCCATCAAAGGTCCAGACTTTATCCTGGCTTATAAACCAACCTATAATACCCATAAATGTAGAGGCAAGAACTACCCTCCAGAGTGACCTTATTATCCTTCTGCCATCAATCCTGCCAAGCCTCCTCCTGAGCATATAAGCAAGTGAAAAGAGTGTGAGTCCTGCGACAATGGAATTGGCAAGGGCAAGTCCTCCGTGTTTAAGGGGACCCATAAGTAGAAGGCTAAAAAGGATATTAATACCCACTCCTAATAATCCGACCTTAACAGGTGTCTTTGTATCCTGTATTGAATAGAAGGCCTGAAGGACTATCCTCACACCTGCAAAGGCCCATAGACCGAGTCCGTAATATAAGACTGCCTGGGCAGTCCCGACTGTTGCCGTATAATCAAATTCACCCCTCTGGAGTATCAGGTTAACAATAGGGACCCTCAAGACAATCAGTCCTATCATAGAAGGTATGGTTATGAAAAAGACAAACCGTAATCCAAAGGAAAATGTATCTCTCAGTTTCTCTTTCTCACCTGTAGCAGCATGTGCTGACAGTGTAGGGAGGATAGCGGTTGCCAGGGCTACACCAAAGATCCCTAAAGGGAAATGGATGAACCTCATACCATAGAAGAGATAGGTTACACTTCCTGTAACCAGAAAGGATGCAAGGATATTCCCTATAAAGATATTCACCATATTTACAGAGGAGCTGAGTGAAACGGGAAGCAGAAGTTTACCAATCCTTCTTACACCGGGACTGGAAAAATCAAAGGAAGGGGTTAATGACATATCTCTCCTTATCAGACTCGGAATCTGGATTAGAAGCTGAAAGAGTCCGCCTATTGTAACACCTATAGCAACACCAACTATAGGCATCTCCATCTTTGGTGATAAAAAAAGGACAGAGAATATAATCACAACATTCAAGACCACAGGGGATAAGGCAGGGGTGAGAAAAGATCTGAGAGAATTAAGTATGCCCATAGTAAGGGCTGCAAGACCGATAAAGAGCAGATAGGGAAACATTATCTTCGTGAGGTAAATAGTAAGGCTATATTTCTCCGGGTCTGAGAGGAAACCAGGCGCAAGGAGATTAACGATAAGTGGTGTGATAAGAATTCCCAAGAGTGTCAAAACAGAGAGGGTTATGAAAAGTATAGTAAATATAGTATTCGCCAGGCCTTTAGCCTCAGATTTCGATCTGTTCGTCAGATATTCTGTAAAGACAGGGATGAAACCTGCTGACATAGACCCTTCAGCAAAGAGTTCCCTTAGCAGATTGGGAATCCTGTAAGCAACATAGAAGGCATCAGCAGCCATTTTCGCACCAAAACTGTTGGCGATAACTATATCCCTTACGAGCCCGAGGATCCTGCTCATAAATGTGGCAAGACCTATAATCCCTGCTGCCTTTGTAATCTTCTTATCTTCAATCATATCCGAATATCTGGTCATTCCCGCGTAGGCGGGAATCCAGTTCCAATAATTGTTGTCATTCCGAACTTGTTTCGGAATCTCATAGATGCTGAAACAAGTTCAGGGTGACAATTACAGATTATGGTTACTTTTCCCTTGACATCCATTATCCCTTTATGTTAAAAACCTTCACTCGAAGGAGGAAGATTTGCCTAAAAAGAGTCTTTCAGCATTAAAAAGACATCGCCAATCAGAACGGAGGAGGCTTAGAAACAGGGCAGTTAAGTCAACGCTGAAGTCCCTCATAAAAAAGGTACATCTATCTGTAACAAGCCAGGATAAAGAGAGTGCTAAAACTGCACTTGCCGGAGTGAGCAAAGCCCTAAACAAAGCAGCCTCAAAGGGAGTGATACATAAGAATACATCCTCCAGAAGGATCTCCCGCCTTACAAAAATGGTCGATAGGTTAGTGCTGGCTAATGAACTGCCCCTGCAGGGGAATCCCTGACCTGCACAGATCAAGAATCAGTGATTCCAGGATCTTCCCCCTGTCCTTCCCGGATGTTTTTAAATCTAAGTCTGCCCTCTGCAATCTCTTAAATGCATTCATAAGTTCCTCCAGATTATGCTTCTGGAGTTGCCCCATAAAGGCGCCAAAAAACCTTGCCAGTATACCTATTCTCACCTTTATCTCGTCCCGAGAAAAACCTGCCTCCTTCAACTCCAGCGCCCTGTGAAGAAGCCTTATCTGCCTCGCTATCATATTCAGAATCTTTGGAGGTTCCTCACCTTCATCCATGATTTTCTTAAGAATCTTTATTGCCCCTTCTACTTTTCTCTCACCAATAGCCTCTGTAAGGTTGAAGATAGTATGGGTCCTTGAATCACCGACGACTTCAATGACATCTCCTTCTTCTATAATTCCCTTTCCTGCAGCATAAATCGATAATTTCAGAATCTCATTATCTAATGTTCCGAGAGAATTTCCAACCTCTTCCTTCAATATCTCTATCGCCTCATCTGAGATCTTAAAACCTAATTCCTTAGCCCTGAATTTTATCCATCCTGCTATCTGCCCTTCAAAGAGGTGATAGAACTGGATCACAAGCGCCTTCTCTTTAAGGGTTGAAAAAAACCTTTTCCTCATATCTGCCTTTTCTCCAGCAAAGATAAGACATGTAGAAGGCGAAGGATTACTAATATAGGACAGGAGTGCCTCTGATTCCTTATCAGGTAATTGATCTACTTCCTTGACGATGATTAGCCTCCATGGAGAAAAGACAGGCACAGTCTGGGCAATGCCTATGACCTCTTCTGCTGTGGTTGAAGAACCATAAAGTAGGTCATAGTTAAAATCCCTGTTGCTGTTACTGAGGACGGCATCGGTCACCCTCTTAACGGCATCATCCCTGAGATAATTATCTACCCCATAAAAGAGATAAATATTAGAGAACCTCCCCTTATCTAATTCCTTTATGAGTTCGTTGTATTTCAAGATTTAGAAGCCCTCATGGATTCTACTGATAACATCCAGGGAAATATCCCTGCAGGTCTTTCTTATAGCCTCATCCTTTAAAGTCCTCGTTACGGCTAAGTCATTTGAAGGCTTGTAATCGGATTTAAGGGTACTCTCCATCTCCCTCTCTTCCCAGATAATCTTCTTATCTCTTATGTCTTCAAGTTTGAAATCTACCTTCATAACAACCCTGTATACCGTAACTAATCCTTTATTATCGAAGGAAAGTGGAACTGTCTGGAAAGAGACCACAACACTATGGAGAATTGTATCCGCCTCTTCAGTCGAAACCACTTTGAGCCTTCCATCCTTCTTGAACTCCTCTATCAGTGCCTTTGCAAGGATATCTTCCAGTCCTGGCTCGGGTGTCCTGTTAACAGCCAATGGGATCCCCACTTTCTTGATATGTTCTGGAAGGGCAGACCCGCTACCAATGAAATGGTAACCGCAACCCATAAGAACAGTAGACAGTAGAACAGTAGCCAGTATACTGCTGACAAAATACAGTGAACAGTGAACAGTGAACCTTTTCATATAACTATATTCACCAGTTTATTTTTTACCACGATGATCTTCTTTATCTCTTTGCCCCTTATCAGTTCTGCTATCTTCCTCTCCTTTAGCGCTGATTCCTTAATAAGCCTGTCATCGGAGTTAGCAGGGAGATAGATCTTACCCCTTAGTTTACCACAAACTTGTATTACAACGAGCACCTCATCTTCCTTTATAGCCTCCTCGTCAAAAGAAGGCCATTTTGTTAATGCTATCGATTCCCCATGACCAAGGGCATGCCAGAGTTCTTCTGAGATATGCGGGGCAAAAGGAGAAAGCAGTATAAGTGTCGTCTCGATAGCATTCCTGAATACCCTCAGGTCGGTATCACTCTCAGGTTCAAAAGAATTCATGACATTTACCAATTCCATAAGTGAAGCAAGGGCTGTATTAAAATGGAAATCCCTCTCTATATCGTTTGTAACCTTCTTAATGGTCTGATGTATCTTCCTGTAAAGGGACTTACCCTTTCCTTCTAACTCTTTGAATTCTATCCCTCCATCTAAATCATCTATCCTCTCTTTATATTTCGATACCAGACCCCAGAGCTTACCTAAAAACCTGTAAGCACCTTCTACACCCTGGTCTGACCATTCAAGGTCTTTCTCAGGTGGTGCAGCAAAGAGGGAAAAGAGCCTCGCAGTATCTGCACCATATGTCTCGACCAGATAATTGGGGTCAACCACATTACCCTTAGATTTAGACATCTTTGCACCATCCTTTATCACCATCCCCTGCGTAAGAAGGTCTGTGAATGGCTCATCTATCTTTATTAGTCCGAGGTCCCTCATAACCTTTGTAAAAAAACGGGCATAAAGGAGGTGAAGTACTGCATGCTCTATCCCCCCTATATACTGATTAACTGGCATCCAATAACTGATTGCTGATTTAAAATCAATATTGCCCTTGTCAAAACAATAAGCTATAAAATACCATGACGAATCAACGAAGGTATCCATTGTATCCGTCTCCCTCCTTGCAGCGCCTTTACACTTCGGGCATGATGCCCTAAGGAAGGATTCTATTCTTGCTAATGGGGACCCACCCTTTCCTGTAATCTCAACATCCATAGGAAGGATTACAGGAAGTTCATTCTCAGGCACAGGGACAACTCCACATCTATCACAGTAAAGGATAGGGATTGGAGTACCCCAATATCTCTGTCTCGAAATCCCCCAGTCCCTCAGGCGGTAATTGACCTTCTTTTCACCAAAGCCCTCTTTCTCGATAAAGGAGGCAATCCTTTTTTTACCTTCCTCTGTCCTGAGTCCTGTAAAGGGTCCTGAGTCTACCATGATACCTTCACCTTCATAGGCACCCTCAAATCCCCCCTCACCCCCCTTTCCTATAATCCCCCGCGGTCCCCCGTTATTAAAGGGGGATAAAGGGGGATTATCCTGTACTATCACTACCCGAATAGGCAGCCCATACTTCTTTGCAAACTCGAAATCCCTCTGATCGTGTGCTGGGACTGCCATAACCGCCCCTGTACCATACTCCATAAGGACAAAATTTGCTACCCATATCGGAACCTCATCTCCGTTTAATGGATTTATTACATAGGTACCTGTAAATATCCCCTCTTTCTCAATCTCGGCTGATGTCCTGAGGAGGATTCCCTGCCTTTTTGCCCTTTCTATAAAGTTCATTACCTCTTTCTCACAGGGTGTTTCTTTTACGAGTTCAGAAACGATCGGATGTTCCGGTGCAAGGCTCATAAAGGTAACACCGTATAGGGTATCCTGTCTTGTTGTAAATATCCTGAGTTTCTTCTCTGAGCCCTTAATCTGAAAATCAATCTCAACACCTTCACTCTTTCCTATCCAGTTTTTCTGCATTGTGAGTACTTTTTCAGGCCATCCGGTCAGTTGATCGCAGTCTCTTAAGAGTTCTTCGGCATAATCGGTAATTTTAAAGAACCACTGTTCAAGCTCTTTCTGTATTACCTCGGTTTCGCACCTCCAGCACCTTCCATCGTTAACCTGTTCGTTCGCAAGGACTGTCTCGCAGGAACCACACCAGTTAACGGAGGACCTCCTTTTGTAAGCCAGCCCCTTCTTGAACATCTTTATAAATATCCACTGGTTCCACCTGTAATAATCAGGGGCGGATGTATTTATCTCTCTCTTCCAGTCATAGGAAAAGCCAAGACCTTTAATCTGGTTTTTCATACTCGCTATATTCCTATCTGTCCAGTTGGCAGGATGAACACCATGCTCTATAGCCGCATTCTCTGCTGGCATTCCGAAGGCATCCCAGCCCATGGGATGGAGAACATTAAAGCCCTTCATCCTTTTATAGCGGGCGATCACATCACCTATAGCATAAGTCCTGACATGGCCCATATGGATATTCCCCGATGGATATGGAAACATCTCGAGGCAGTAATACTTCGGAATAGAAGGGTCTTCCTTGACTTCAAAGATGCCCCTTTCCTGCCAGTATCCCTGCCATTTCTCTTCTATCTTCTTTGGGTCGTACCTCTCTGACATGTTGATCCTGAAATAAAATTAGAACCAAAAATAACATAAAATTCCTTATCTATCAAGGGGAAATAAAGATTGTGGAAATCTTAATCTCAATACAATAGAGATATAACCCATCCCGCGCTTGAGGTATTTGAAGATATTGGTTGCGGTTTTTGATTCACCGTGTCTTCTCGTGATACATATATATGGTATTTCTCTTATGGTAAAGCCCTTCCTTTTTGCACTATAAAGTAGATCAATACAATACTCTCCATAATCTCCCTTCAGGTGTACCCCTGGAAAAGTTTCAGAGTCAGGACTGAAAACCTTCTTTCTTGCTGCAACAAAACCGCTTGTATAATCATTTATGGAAGGATCAAGAATAAATTTTGTGAGACGATTGATTATCCAGCTTCCTGCCCTTTCCCTTAAGGACTCCCTGTCATCTTTTGCACCATCTACATATCTTGAACCTATCGCAATATCATATTCCTCAACTGCCTTGAGTAATTCTGGTATAACCGATGGAGGCATCGAAAAATCACAGTCCATCCATACAACCACATCTCCTGTAGAGGCAGATATTCCTGCCTTTATTGCAGAAGTCAAACCCCTTTCATCAGTCCTCCTAATAAGCCTCACCCTCGGATCATCGAAATTCTTTACAACCTCCCAGGTCCTGTCAGGTGAGTCATCATCAACCACAATGACCTCTGCAGGATTCACCTTTTCAAGTATCTCTCTTATGAGAGCGCCTATATTCGATCTCTCATTGTATGTTGGCAGGATTATGGATGCCCTCAATAAACTACCCTCCTGCAGGACTGTAAAGTGATATTTCAGGTATCGACCAGTCAAAGACAGGGTGTGACCCTGTCTGGATAAGGCGTACAAATCTCGCCATTACAGGTTCAAAGAGATAATAGAGTATAACCGCCTCATGTCCGAAGAAATATCTGGGCTGTCCCCTTTCCCATCTCAGGATATCTTCCATATGGGTTGTAAAGACAACATTCTTCCATCTTTCTCTGTCCTCAGAGATTTCTAATTCGATGGTCTCGGGATAATCCATTGTGAATCTTCCGAGCCTTATCTCTATCTTACTTAAAAGATAGGCCCTCGGAGTCTCTATCTCGAAGCTCATTCCTTTTACCCGGGGATGACCGCTCCCCCATCTTGTTCCTATACTTCCATCGATGGCTAAAGAGGCATCTCGTGGGTTATAGTTTGATGTCACTCTCCAGTCTTCCTTCGGTATTTCCACAAAGGGAGGTCTGAATTGGTAGAAAACCGTAAATGACTTCATTACTTCCTTCTTATAGTTTCCACCTATTTTTTTTAAGGACTTTTCAAATTCATGTGGAGGAACACCAAGTCTATCATGTAAGATATAGGCGATATTCTCCGAAGAGGCAACCTCATCGATATACCTCGGCTTGAATCTCCCGGCAAACCTCTCATCGTAGGGCTGGGCGCATATTATCCTCTCACCTGTCTCATAGGTCATCCTGTATGATATCCAGTAATGGGCATAGGCCCTCGTTATACCCTTTGTATCAAGAAAGGAGACCAACTCACGGTCATCAGGGAGATCGAGTGTCTTATCCACTATTTCAGGGATACCCCATACAGCATAAACCCGACCATTTCCATAAAGCTGAATAATCAGGACAATTCCGAGTATCACACCACCAACGGTTTTATATCTCTTACCTATCTCGTAGATCGCCAAAGAAAGAAGTACAGGAACCACTGAAAAGATAGGGAGGATATACCTCACTGCCCAGTTATTCGCCCTCTCACTCCTTATGAAGATAAAGATGCTTATAACAATAAAGGCAAGGAGCATCTCCGTTGGACCTATCCTTTTCAATGAAAATGTTAGAAAGCCAGGGATATTCTTCCATCTCGTTATGATTATGTATAAAAAGGTGATGATATATACCGCCCCGAGTATAAGTCCCCAGTACTCAGGAAGTGAAAGGGTATTCCAGTTATCTCCATAGAGTGGAATCCTTATACCAAGAAGCTGGGGTATAACATCTCTGAATAGCATAGGTATATTAAAAATCGCCCTGCCAAGTCCGATACCCCTTGCCACCATAAAGGTATCGAAGTCATGGTTTATATTGTAATGGATAAGGGGGAGAGAACCTATAGCAAAGAAAAGGACGAATAACCAGAACCTCTTCCTTAAAAAAAATATCTTGTCCTGAATAAAAAAGAAAAGAAGTA
>JACRGW010000180.1 GCA_016212195.1 Nitrospirota bacterium | reverse complement strand
TCCTTAGTTCTCTTGAGAGATTACCTGCATCTTCATCAATTGGGGTGGAACTTACAGTTCCCCGTAGGCGTGGAGTCCTGAAAGGAGGAGATTAACACCAAGATATGTGAAGATTACTGTAAAGAACCCTATGGCAGCAAGGACGACGACCTTCTTACCCCTCCATCCCTTCATAAACCTTGCATGGAGATAGATGGCATAGACAAGCCATGTGATAAGTGACCATGTCTCCTTAGGATCCCAGCTCCAGTAGGTTCCCCATGCCTGGGCTGCCCATACACCACCGAATATAAGCCCTCCAAGGCCGAAGATCGGAAAACCTATAGATATACTCTTATATGTTATATCGTCGAGGACTTCTGTTGAGATAGAGAAGGAGAGGAGTTCCTCTTTAATAAGGTATCCAAACCTCCAGAGCACGAAAAGGATGCCGGAGGCTACTATATAGCTAAAGGCAGCGATCCCTTTTGATTGATTCAGGAATGTAGCCCTGAACAGGTAGCTTTTTATAAACGACTCTGGGGTACTGAAGGCAATCCTGAAGGTCATGAAATCTAAAGCCATTGCGATAAGGACTATCAGGAATAACCCAACAGATAATGTCCAGAATATATAAAAGCCCTCATCTCTTTTCTCAGTGGTAATGATAAGATACATGATTGCGGTAGAGAAGGATAATGCAAAGGTACCGTATGCTATAAAACTCAGGATCACATGGGCTATGAGCCAGTTACTCTGGAGTGCAGGCATCAGAGGCTGGATTTCCTTCGACATGCCTGTGAGGTTTGTGAAAAGCAAGGCGAGACCTGCTATGGGTGTAACAAAGGCACCAAAGGAACGGTTCTTATATCTGAATTCAATTATTAGATAGAAGATGATCATAGTCCAGACGAACAGTATCAGGGACTCATAGAGATTAGAGAAAGGGGCACTATGGAGGAGCCTGGAAAAGAGGTCTACCTCATAGACTATCTTTATTGAATATGAATCTATCCATCTCTGTATTATTGCAAGGGTCTGTGCAGAGAATCCAAAAATCGTTATTCCAGTGGCAGCGATACCTATTCCTTTCCGCTTTAAAACCAGATAGGTTATATAGGCTACCATAGCCATCATATAAGAAAGCTCAGATAGACTGAAAAAGATAGAACTTGTCATAATCCCTCCTTAGTAAATCTTAACCCCCCTTTATTGATTTTACTTTCCTTTCAAACTCCCTCTCGAAAGCGATCCTGTTTTTATTCACAGTAGCTGCCAGTGTTATAATAACCTCTCCCCTTTCTTCCTTCAACCTCGCCCATATCTTTTTATGCGATCTAAAGAATGCAAGTACAAAACCAACACTCATCAGGGCAAAACCTATATATACAAGCCATAATCCAGGGTCTTTCCCTACCTGTAGTCCTGTATACTGGGCACCCCAGAGGTCTTTGAACTCGACAGTATGTCCCTCAGGGAGCTGCCATGTAGTAGGATATCTCTTAAGGATCCAGCCTGAATATTTATATTTCCCTTTTTCTTTAAATTCAATCAAAACTGCCGGGTTATTCATCGTCTCTGCATATGTAAAAACCCTGCCGTTTTTGTCTATACTCAGGGCAGGGCTGAAGTCACTGATAATACCTTCAATGCTTGTCCCCGGGATAGCAAATTTATCCCCGAAGTTAAAATATTTCGTCTCAGAAACACCCGAGTTTGATTTTATATTAAGAACAAATTTTGCATTCCTGAGATTCTGCATGAGCCCATAGCTTGACTGGTAGAATGTGATTCCGTTGTAAGTCAGAGGGTCGTTAACCTTTATAGATTTCTTTAGCACCTCTTTCCCATCCTTTACCACAGTAAGCCAGCTTTTGTATTCCTTTGGCATATCAGAATTGCCATAGAAATCCACCTCAAAGTCATCGCATCTTATACTGAATCCAAGTGGTCTGATTCCATATCTCTTAAGTTTGAACTGAAGGGTTGCTGGCTCGATACCTAAAACCTGTGATGTCCTTAGAATATCACCAGATACAGACTCTATAGTGTTTAACAGGTGATCTCTTTCATTTTCTTCGTCCTGTGTTAGTAATCCTGTTTTCATGATAACAACAGAATAAGCTTCTCCTTCAGGAAGATTCAAAAACCCCTTGAATCCAATAAGCGCACCTATAAGTGCACCGGTCAGAACAAGTATAATACTTGTATGTACTACATAGACACCGAGCCTGCTATGCTTACCCTTCTGGGAATAAAGGTGGAGTGTCTTATCGATTTTCTTTTCAGAGAGGTTATATCCGTGCCCCTTTAGAGCCTTCGATACCAGTTCTTTTGCTTTCTCCAGATTACCCTTGACCCTTATCTCCGCTCTTATAGGCATATTAATTAGAGAGGAATCATCAAGGGGACCCATCGGGGTCTTTACTATCTTCCATGTTGTTGGAAACCTGTCAATAGTGCATATCGTAAGATTAAATGTAAGAAGGAGTAGAAGAATAATAAACCACCATGAATGGTATGCATCGAGGAATCCGAGACTTATTATAATATTCAGGGCCTTTGGTGCAAATTCCTGACCGATAACCTTTGTCAATAACTGCAGATTCTTTTCTGTTGAACCCTGCTCTATGATTGTCCCTGGAATTGATACTAAAACAAAGAGGATAAGGATTATGACCGTGAGGGTGACGGAGGAGAAAAACTTCCAGATAGCATTAGTTCCCTTTGTGAGGATATCTTCTTTCACATTGTTGTCCAAAATAAGACTAATCCCCCTCTGTCCCCCTTTACTAAAGGGGGACAGAGGGGGATTGAATCTAATAACATAAATCTTTAATCTAAGTCAAGGATAACCCGTGAAGGGATAACCCCCTTTCTAAGGATCCTTATATTACCTGTTACATCCACTATTGTTGAAGGTTTGCCTCCAGGAGTTTTGCCTCCATCAATCAGGAGATCTATTTTTTCACCAAAATATTGTATCACCTTTTTGGGTTCGATCGCAGGTCGTTTTCCTGTAGGATTTGCACTTGTCGATGTTACAGGGAACCCTGCCTTCTTTGTCAATTTAAGGGCGATCTCTTCTCCAGGAATCCTGATGGCGATCTTCCCTGTCGTTGCTGTAAGAAGCTCAGGGGTATCAAATGAAGCCTCAAATAATATCGTAAGTGGTCCAGGCCAGAACATCACTATAAGTTTTTCTGCCTGAGGAGACAGTTTTTTAATCAGCGTCTTTAATCCCTTTCTATCCCCTACGATTACAGGTAGTGGTTTTTTAAAAGGCCTGCCTTTTAGTTTATAAAGTCTTTTCAATGCCCCTTCATCCATCGCATTCGCCCCGAGTGCATAGAAGGTCTCTGTAGGGTAAGCGACAATCCCTCCAGACTTAAGAACCTTTACCGCCTGTAATAAGACTTCATCTGTATCATCTTCGGCCTTTAATATCTTCAAGATTAATTCCTGAACAAATTTACTTATTCACAAAAAGTATGATTTACTTTGAGATGTTTTGCTTCGTTCAATATGACAGGCTATTTCTTGTCATTCTGAGAGAAGCGAAAAAATCTCATTTAGATGATCATCAAGATCAAGGTTTTGATGTTATTATTCTGAGTGTAGGACTTAATACTTAGAACTTGATCTTTCGATCGACCTTAGTCCGATATCCCTTCTGTACTGCATCCCGTTGAAATGTATCTTCTCTATTGCCCTGTAGGTTTTGTCAATGGCAGACTTAATATCCCTGTCGAGGCCGGTAACTCCGAGTACCCTTCCTCCATCGGTCAGTATATTTCCGTTTTTCACAGTTGTACCTGCATGGAAGACTACAACACCATCCATTGCCTCCGCCTCTTCAAGACCTGTGATAACCTCACCCTTTCTGTAAGATCCGGGATACCCCTCAGATGCGAGGACGACGCATACAGAGGCATCCTTCTTCCATCTTAATTCCTTCCCTCGAAGTTCCCCTTCGATAACAGCATTGAAGATATCCACGATATCGTTATCAAGCCTCATAAGGATGGGCTGAGTCTCAGGGTCACCAAAACGACAATTAAACTCGAGGACCTTCGGTTCACACTTATCTATCATAAGTCCTGCATAAAGGATTCCCTTATATTCCCTTCCCTCTACCTTCATAGCCCTTACTGTGGGGATCACAACTCTCTCCATAATCTTTCTTTCCAGATCTTCTGTAACAACAGGTGCAGGGGAGTAAGCACCCATGCCTCCAGTATTAGGACCTTTATCCCCGTCGAAGATTCTTTTATGATCCTGGGCAGAGGCCATAGGGATAACGGTCTCTCCGTCTGTGAATGCAAGGAATGATGCCTCCTCTCCTTTAAGGTACTCCTCGATTACTACCTTTTTCCCTGCCGATCCGAAGACCTTATCTTTCATAATCATCCTTACTGCATCTATCGCGTCCTGGACTGTCTCAGCAATTATCACCCCCTTGCCTGAAGCAAGGCCATCTGCCTTAACAACGATAGGGGCACCTTTAAGTCTTATATAATTCTCTGCCTCGAGGGATGAAGAGAAGGTCTTATATTCTGCTGTAGGTATGCCGTATTTCCTCATCAGGTTTTTGGCAAAGTCCTTGCTACCTTCAAGTTCTGCAGCAGATTGAGTAGGACCGAATACCCTGAGGCCCTCTTTCTGAAAGAGGTCGACGATGCCTGATGTCAATGGCGCTTCAGGACCGACAACTGTGAGGTCAATGCCCTCATATTTTGCAAAGTCAAGGAGGTCTTCAATCCTGTCTGTCTTGATACCAATGCTTTCTGCTATCCTTGCAATCCCTGCATTTCCAGGTGCACAGAAGATCTTACGAACCTTCTGGCTCTGTCTGATTTTCCAGCATAGGGCATGCTCCCTGCCACCGCTTCCGATAACCAATGTTTTCACAATGATTTGATATAACAATGGGCGACCAAGGTCGCCCCTACTTTTGAAATTTGCAATGGTAAATGATTCTAGTGTCTGAAGTGTCTTAGGCCTGTTATTATCATCGCCATATTGTGTTCATCAGCAGCGGCGATGACTTCTTTATCGTGCATTGCACCGCCTGGCTGTACAATCGCTGTAACACTGACCTTATGGAGTTCATCTATTCCATCCCTGAAAGGGAAGAAACCGTCAGAGGCAACTACAGAACCCTTTAATGGTTCAAGGGCATTTACAGCGCCAGTCCTCGCCGAATAGACCCTGCTTGTCTGTCCTATCCCAATGCCTGCTGTCCTGTCTTTGAAGGCATAGACTATTGCATTCGATTTAACATGCTTACAAACCTTCCACGCAAATAATAGACCTTGAAGTTCTTCCCCTGAAGGCTTTCTCTTTGTTACAGCTTCGATGCTTCTTATATTGACTTTCTTAGTGTCCCAGTCCTGGAGAAGCAGACCACCTGCAACCCTTTTAATATCCCATCCATTAAGCGTTTTCTTCATATCAGGCAACTCGAGGAGTCTGATATTCTGCTTTTTGGAAAAAACCTGTAGGGCATCCTTCGAAAAGTTAGGGGCGATTATAACTTCAACAAAAAGTTTTGTTATCTCCTCTGCTGCTTCTCCGTTAATCTCCCTGTTAAAGGCAATAACACCTCCAAAGGCAGATACAGGGTCTGTCTTTGCAGCCTTCATATAGGCATCACGGATAGTTTTACCGAGAGCAACACCACAGGGGTTATTGTGTTTAATGATCGCACAGGCGATGTCTTCAAATTCAAGGACAAGCATAAGGGCAGCATGGGTATCAAGGTAATTATTAAAGGACATCTCTTTTCCCTGAAGTATTTTTATATCTGAGAGTGATAGGCCAGCGGAGTTCTCTTTATAATATGCAGCCACCTGATGAGGATTTTCACCATATCTCAGGGGAGAGACCCTTTTGAAGGTCATTGTTATTGTCTCTGACAATTGTTTTTCTTCCTTTGTTACCACTGCGAGGTAGTCTGCAATTATTGTGTCATATCTCGATGTATGTCTGAATACCTTCTTTGCGAGTTCGAGCCTTATCTCGTAACTCAGGTCACCGCCTAAGTTCTTCATCTCTTCAAGGATCTTAGAGTAGTCATCTGGATCTACGACAACTGCAACATCCTCGAAATTCTTTGAAGCAGAGCGGAGCATTGTAGGCCCGCCTATATCTATATTTTCTATCGCCTCGGAGAATGTAACATCCGGTTTCGAGATAGTTTCCTCGAATGGATAGAGGTTGACAACAACCATATCTATCGGTTCTATTTCGTACCTCTTTATCTCATCCATATCCCTCGGATTTTTCCTCCTCGCAAGGAGGCCACCATGTATCTTCGGGTGAAGGGTCTTAAGTCTTCCTTCGAGCATCTCGGGAAATCCTGTATAATCACTCACATCTCTAACAGACATACCTGATTCCTTGAGTGACTTTGCTGTCCCTCCGGTTGAAAGTATTTCTACACCCAATGAACTCAATTCCTTTGCGAAATCGATTACTCCCTTTTTATTCGAAACGCTTATGAGTGCCCTTCTGATTCTCCCCATATCAGTATAGGAAAATCCTCCTTTCCCTTGCAAAATTCTTAAGGATAAATAAAGAATTATGCAGCCTCTGTAATTTAATATTTCTCTTTCTTATCGCATCTGGATTATTATTCGGGAATTTTTCTCCCCTTATTCCGGACTGGACCTTAATGATATTGTGATAGAGCTCTTTAAGTCCTTCTTCATCAAAGCCCTTAAGTTTTATTGGGTTGAGGAAGAAAAAACCATCAGCTATATCCAGCACAATAGCCAGGATGCTTTTGCCTTTAAGAATAGGCCCGGCCACTTAACTACGGTTTAAAGTTAAAAGTTTAAAGTGAGTAGTAATTTTTTCTCCGAACGCTGAACTAATAACTCTGAGCGTCTGACTTATTTAGCCGGTGGTGCTGCAGGCACCTGAACGGGACCTGTAGCAGATGGAACCTTCTCCACAGGCATTTCCTGTGTGGGCTTTTTGTCCTCGAGGACTATGGACCCACTCTTTTTTGCCG
>JACRGW010000179.1 GCA_016212195.1 Nitrospirota bacterium | reverse complement strand
TTCTGTTCTTGACAGGATTGTAATACGATTCATATCTATGTCCTGTTCCATCGATCTCAATGCCGAAAGACTCACAAATCCTGCATCAACCGAACCACGATATACATTCATAATAACATTCTCGTGGGTCTTTAATTTAATAAAGCTGACAGAATCCAATTGTATCCCTTTTCTCAATAATAATTCTTTCTGGGAAAGATAACCATCATCAGAAAAAATGGATGTTATACCTATCTTTTTGTTAGTTAAATCCTTAGGTGTCCTTATCTTGCTTGAAGAATTCGAAATAATTATCCCAATCCTTCCTTCGGGAGACCCGGTTTCAGCAACAGTTGCGGTCCCTCTGACCCTGTTAGATTCAGCCATCTTAGTGTAGAGACTGGGATTCTGTAGAAAGATCTCACCCTCTCCTTTGTTTTGCATATCAACAAAACTCTCAATGTCTTCCGGGATTAAGAGTTGGAAATATATACCTGTCTTTCTCGAAAGGTGTGTGATTAATGGGCTGAGTCTCTTAAAAAGATCAGGTTCAAAGGAAGCAGGTTCTACTACAAATTTAATACCTTTCTTTTCTTTCCGGGTTATATCCTTTTCACTGAGTACATTCTTCATCAGAATCCTGACGATATCATAATCCCTGTCTTCTACCTCTGAAAACCCATCAACACCTGCTTCGATGTTGCTAACGATGGATTTCGGGTTTTCAAGACCGTTTATGGAAAGCATGGTCTTCTTAAGCCTCTGGATAAAGTCTTTTCCAAGTGATGCCCTTGCGACTAAGAGATACTGAGGAATGGAATAGGAATGCCTCAATACCCTGAGACCGTTGCCTATATATGGTTTTGCAGCCATCTCTGAGACACCTGTTGCATCAAACATCCTTGCCATAACAGCGATTAAGGCACTTTCATCAGAGCCGAGCTTTACAGCTTCAAAGAGGTCTTCATCAGAGATGCCCACTCTTTTGAGCATTACCCTGGGGAGCAGACCTGATTCAGGGCACTGGTATCTACCGAATACAAAAGTACCGTCAAAAAGATCGGCAGTTTTTCTCATAGGGGAATCATCGCGGACAAGCAGGAGACTCCTGTATTCGGATGAGCCGTTTATACTGAGTTTGACAAGGGGCACAATCTGTACACGGTTATATGAGATGCAGTAAAGGGTTGGGCATAGAAATGCTATATCTGCATCGCCTGTCTCGAGATGTCTGACTACATCGTTGCTATCCTTCGCCACCTTTATCCTGATAGGGATACCGAGGTTCTTTTCGAGGTATCTTTTCAAAGGGAGAAAATTCTTATACATTGTAGATGGTGTCTTTAAGGGAAGGAGGATCATCGTTATCTGGTCTCTGGATGATGCAGTAGTATTGAAGGTGAGAATGATGGTTAGGGTGATTATTATAAAGTGAGGTAAAGACCTTTTCATTACATACTATTTTAGCATAGCAGTGTAATTTTTAAAGTACCACTTTTGGTCTATCAAGTTTCACTCTGATGGTCTTCTTCTTTTTTATGTAATCTATAAGGATATCATATACAGGCGTGCCAGACTGCTCTGACATAGATGCCCATCCAGCCATTGTATATTCTTTGTCAGGATTAACAGGTTTGCCACGAACCTTAAGGTCCTGAATCCTCTTGCCCATCTTTTCGTTTACCCTGAGCGTATAATTTAAACCTGCTGACCTCACCATATCACCGCCCTGCTGTCTGTAAGGGTCGGGGTTGAAGATGTTGTCTGCTATATCCTCCAGTATCTCCTTTAGCATGCTTCCTTTGACCGAGGTCTTATAGGTGTTTGCATAGGTGATCGCAGTCTGTGAATATACATCATCTACTGTGATCGGTCCTGGCAGAACCGTTCTACCCCATCTGAATCCCGGAGAAAAGACAAGTTCCACATCGTAATAATCAATCAACGATTCACAGATCAGGTCATCAAAGGTACCATCTATATTCCCTCTGCGATAGAGGACATCTTCTGTATACCCTATCACCTCATCCAGTTTACTCTTATAAGGTCCTCTTATCTCTTCTATCAACTTTGACATATCAGGGTCAGGGTCTATCATTTCAGACATAACAGGAAAAAGCCTGAAGGAGAAATCAACAATTCTTCTGTCTTTTATTTCCATATCCATTCTCGAGAGGAATTTTCCATGACAACCGGAGTTAATAACAAGGGTCTTGCCAACAGGTATCGGTTTAGGTATGCCATCATGGGTATGTCCTCCAAAAATTACATCTATACCCTTTACCCTGCCTGCCATCTTTTTATCCACATCGAAACCATTATGTGAGATTACTATGACAAGGTCAACATTCTTTGCCCTCACCTCATCCACAACCTTCTGCATATTGTCATCTTTGATACCAAAAGACCAGTTAGGAATAAATCTTAGCGGATTCGCTATTGGGGTATAGGGGAATGCCTGTCCTATGATAGCTACCGCAAGTCCATTCACAGATTTTATTACATAGGGTTTAAATACAGGGTCGCCCCATGTAGCGTCATTGATATTCTGGGCGACGAAGGAGAAGTTCATCATCGTTATCAATTCGAGGACACGTTCTTCCGGATATGTGAACTCCCAGTGACCTGTCATAACATCGTAACCCATCAGGTTCATAACCCACACCATATCTTCTCCCCTTGACCATAGTGCTGTTGCAGAACCCTGTAGTGTATCCCCACCATCTATAAACAGGACTTTACCGTCTCTTTCTGCTCTTATTCTCTTTACTATTGATGCGATATGTGCATAGCCTCCGACTTTTCCATATTTCTTTGCGAGACTCAGGAAGTCGTCACTTGTATATGCATATGCCTCTAATGTCCCTGGTTGAAAGCCAAAATATTTGAGAAAATCTTTTCCTGTGAGATGAGGTGGTTTCCCCTTATTTTCACCTGCTCCGATATTGATATCGGGTTCCCTGTAAAACATGGGGATAAGCTGGGCGTGGCTGTCTGTGGTATGAAGTATTGTAATATTACCTTTTGATTTAAATTTAAAAAGATTTTCCGGTGTTAAATTCCGTGCAAGGGATTGAGGTGATATAACAGTAACGCCGGCAGCAAGGGTGGCTAACTGTAGAAATTCACGTCTTGTGATACCCATTTCTAATTTTATTGCGGATTGATCTGGACAGTTTCCTGATAGACGCCACCCTTGTTATCTTTCCATATAATCTTGAGTGGCGCTGACCTATCAGCCTTCAGATAAAATGTTATAAGTGGGTCTGTACTGATAGCGATTGTCCAGTCACAGTGGGTTATCATCGTGTCACCGTAATAGATACTGACATCATGAATGTAATGGGCGGGGATCTTTTCCTTTGTCTCTTTATCCTCTCTTAATCCTGTCTCCATTGGGTGTTTTATCAGTGCCTGGACACGTATTATTTCACCCTTTGAGATGGTTCTGGGGATTCTGATTTTAACTTCTCCTATTCCTTCCTGCATTCTTTCCTCCTTGGTAATTAATTTTAATTTAGAGACTAAAGCCCGCCACAACCACCAATAGTAACCTTTACAGGTTTTATATCACCATAGAGTTTCCCGCCATTCGTTTCGACAATAGCACGGACATTAGAGGATTTCCTCATTTTGATCCTCATTGCGAATTCAGCCTTACCATTGACAGATGCGAGGTCTATTGTTGCAATATGTGGTTTAAGATTTCCCTCAACAAGGATATATATCTTTTTTACATAGTTATCTTTATCCATAGGAAGGTCAGAAATAACAGTTATTGGGATAACCGCTCCATTCTCCGCAATTATTGGCGCCTTGAGGTCTACATTGGCTATTTCTATCTTTCTGCTACCGAAGAGCCTTTTAAGGGTGTCGTTTATGTTCTCGCCTTCTGCAACTTCTTTTTTAAATTTTTCCTCAGCAGCAGAAGTAGATGAAGGAAAAGATAGGAGAGACTCTGTTATCAAAAGGGATGCACAGGTGGTACCTGCCATCTTTAAGAATCGCCTCCTTGAAAAAACAATATCATCCCTCTTCTGTTCCATTTATTTTTATATCACCTCCGATTAATTTATCCCACATGGGCCAACGGCCCATGTGGGTATTTTACTACTCGACCTTTATATAGGCAAAACCCTCGTCGTGAAGCTCCACGACCCTTACCTGTCCTGATTCTGTGATTGTACTGAAGGGCTTCAACTTCTCCTTGGGAATATTAGTTCTTTTCAGTGTTATGTTACACTGTTCAAACTTAACTCCATAGCCATCCACCAAACTGCTCATTCTCTCATCTATGGACTTCTGCACCTTTTCGTCTATCTTTTTTTCTGCAAACTGTGTCCCTGACTTGTCCTTTAGTAAGAACTGGACGCAGGCCCCGTTAGCAACCACCCTTACATCATAAGGGATATTGTTTTCAGTATAGTAGTTGACAAGATTGTATGCATTCCGGAGCATACTATCAAATCTGTTTATATCTCCAAAGTCGCAGTGATAAACAGCCTTCCGTACCTTTTCATCTGCCTTAGCCTTTTTCTTCTCAGCCGCCAATGACGGTGTTATAATCAGAAACCCCATAACGAGGCTCAGGATAAAAATATTTAAAGTCTTTGATCTAACCATGTGCTCACCTCCTTTCTCCACAGGGTTGTTAACAATTATACAAATTCCACAGGTTATCGCAGATCAGGCTCCTGAAGTCTTCCTTTGTCAGAGCACCTG
Organism: Nitrospirota bacterium; assembly: GCA_016212195.1. Lineage (GTDB taxonomy): Bacteria > Nitrospirota > Thermodesulfovibrionia > JACRGW01 > JACRGW01 > JACRGW01. The sequence continues at coordinate 1,099 of JACRGW010000179.1, read as the reverse complement.
GAATCCTTAGTAGTTCTTCACTACTTGTATTTAAGAATATAAGTGTAGGAACAGCCTTTATATTGTATTTTTTTGCAAGTTCCTTTTCGGTTAACTTTCCTTTCGTTATCACGCTACCATGAATATTAACTTTTACAATATCGGTATTTCTCTCCAGGATATTTTGTATAGATGAGTCATTCAGAACATCATCCATATACGCGCACCATTTACATCCTCTTTCGTAGAAGTAAATGAGCCTTACCTCTGAGGCGTAACATACAGATATAAAACAAAAAGTTAAAAAAAGAGGAGAAATTTTAAGTAGATTTCTCATCGAAATTCTATATTAGCAAAATGCATACCATAAAAATACCCAATAAAATTGCTCATATTGTTCTTTTTAGAACACTTTCCTGTATTTCAATGTTCAATTCTGTCCAACCTGATATCCTGATATATTGATTAATATACTGTATATCTCTGTAAAATGGAGAAATCCGTCCAAAAACTCAGATTATTATTACTTTTTAAGCTTTCCTTGTTAATTATTGTTCAATATTACAATAATTTTCCGCTTGACAAATTTTATAAAAGTGATATCCTATAATAAAGTGAAATTGAAATAGAGGTTTTTATTGATAAGGAGGTTTTAAAGATAAGGGGTTAACTACCTGGCGTAACAGAAGGGCCATATCAGCCGTTCATGTTGGATGCTTGGTATGGCTCTTTTATTTCTCTACGGTGTCTGAAAGAGCTTAGTCAGAAACCTGAGGTATAATCGCAATAAAGGGAGCCAGATATTAGATGTGGTGTGCATGCCCCCGATGAATCGGGGGAAGCCTAAAGCATCTAATGAGGTACCCACCTTATAGGTTAGACTCAAGGTATTTTGGCTATGGCTTTTAGGACGCCGTGGAGAGAAAATGATCTTTGAAAACTGAATAGCATCCGCTTTTAGGTTCAAGTCAGTTTTTTTGGAGAGTTTGATCCTGGCTCAGAACGAACGCTGGCGGTGCGCTTAACACATGCAAGTCGGACGCTGTTTGACAGGCTCACAGTGAATCTCAGAAGGGGTTCACCGTGAGCTTGTCGAACGGAGTGGCGGACGGGTGAGTAA